>JANMZU010000696.1:0-8404 GCA_031383585.1 Betaproteobacteria bacterium | reverse complement strand
ACGCGTGGAGAAGCTCACCTTGAGCAGCGGCAAGATTACCAGTCTGGTCGCGCGCGGCATGGCGGCGGACGGGGTCGGCGTAAATACCGAAGCGGGCCCGCACCAGATTTTTGTCAGCGCACGGCATTTTGTACTCGCTGGTGGTGCCATCAACAACCCTGGATTGATGCTGCGCTCACGTTTGGTTGACCCCTACAAGACCTTGGGCAAGCGCACATTCCTGCATCCTTCGCCCGTGAGTGCGGCAATCATGGATGAAAAGGTGGAAGCCTTCACCGGTGCGCCGCAGTCCATCTACTCGGACCACTTTCTGGACACGATGCCGCACGATGGCCCCGTCGGCTTCAAGCTCGAAGCGCCGCCGATTCATCCGATTCTCGCTGGTATCACCCTGCAAGGATTCGGCGAAGCCCACGCGATGTGGATGAAGCGCTTGCCAAACATGCACGTCGCCATCGCTCTCCTGCGCGACGGCTTCCATCCGCAGAGCACCGGCGGTCAGGTCGCCATACGTAACGATGGCAGCCCGGTGCTCGACTATAAAATCAGCGAATACCTGTGGGCGGGGATGCGCCATTCGCTGCTGGTCATGGCAGAGGTGCAGTTCGCCGCCGGCGCGAAAATCGTCATGCCCATGCACGAGGACGCAAAGCCGTATCGCAACTGGTTGGACGCGAAACGCGCGCTGGAAGCGATGCCCATGCAGACGTTGCGAACCCGTGTCGCCAGCGCGCATGTCATGGGTGGCTGTACGATGGGCGTCGATGCTCGCACCTCCGTAACGCGCAGCGATGGCCGTCACCATCAGATAGAAAACCTGTGGGTGTTTGATGGCTCCGTATTCCCGACCTCTATCGGCGCGAATCCGCAGCTGTCGATTTACGCGATGGTCGCGCGCAATGCGACCAGATTGGCCGAACTAGCCAAATCGCCGGCGCCATTATCGGCTTGAATGTCTGTTTCAGCGGGTAAGCGCCGCGCGACGACATGTAAAACACTAGCAACGACGGGCCTCTTCGGCACTTTAGTGCTGAAGAGGCGCGCAGAATGGCGATCGCCGCAGTAGCGAGGGGCGGGCTCACCGAAAAGGTGAACAGCCAGACTGCGCAACTTTTCAATCTCATCAATCGCGTATTGATGGCATTAAGCGGTCAACTGAGGATTCCAGGATAATGACGGGTCTTCCGCGCGCCTCTCCCTTCGCTATTTTATTTCTCCCATAGTAGAAAATGCCATCCGACAAAACTGAAGCTGCCAACAAAGACGCGACAACTGCGGCCAAGCCCGCTCCAGCCGACCACATCGTCGTAACCAAACATAAAGCCCGCATCAACGGCGAAACTATCGCCTATACCGTAACGTGCGGCACGGTTGTCTTGAAGGAGGACATCGAAAAAGATGGCAACCGCGAGGCAGAAAAGCCACGCGCCAGCATTTTCTTCATGGCCTACACCAAAGACGGCGTGAAAGATGCGTCCAAGCGCCCACTGACGTTTTCATTCAACGGCGGCCCGGGTTCGTCGAGTGTCTGGCTACATCTGGGTGTACTTGGCCCCAAGCGCGTGAAGCTGGACAACGAAGGCAATGCGGGGCCACCGCCTTATGAGCTGGTCGATAACGACTTTTCGCTGCTGAACGAAACCGATCTGGTATTCATCGATCCGGTTGGCACCGGCTACAGCCGCATGGTTGACGGCGACAGCGTCAAGGAATTTCACAATTACAAACGTGATCTGGAAAGCGTCGGCGAGTTCATTCGGCTTTATACGTCGCGACAATTGCGCTGGGCATCGCCGAAATTCATCGCCGGTGAATCTTATGGCACCACGCGCGCAGCGGGCCTTTCAAGCCTTTTGCAGAAAAAATATGGGCTGTATGTAAACGGCTTGCTACTGTTATCCACCGCGCTGGATTTTTCCACGTTTCGATTCATGGTTGGGCACGATCTGGCGCATGCGCTGTTCTTGCCGACCTATGCAGCGACCGCCTGGTATCACAAGAAATTAGATAAATCGCTGCAGGCAAAACCGCTACGCGAGTTTCTGGATGAGGTCGAAGCCTTCGTATCAACCGACTACAGCGCCGCGCTATTCCTGGGTGACAAGCTGGCACCAGCAAAACGAAGCGCGATCGCCAAGAAGATCAGCCAGTACACCGGCCTGTCAATTGCGTACATCGAGCAAACCAACCTGCGCATCAGCATCCATCGCTTCTGCAAGGAACTTTGCCGCGACGAGCACCGCACCGTGGGGCGCCTGGATAGCCGCTTCAAGGGTATTGACCGCGATGCCGCAGGCGAGAATTTTGAATATGACCCGGCACACAGCAATCTCGACGGCGCTTACGCAGCTTGTCTCAATGACTACGTGCGCCGTGAACTGAAATTTGAAAGCGACACGCCGTATAAAGTGATTTCGCAGCTTTATCTGACGTGGAATTTCGGTGCAGACAACCAGCACCTTAACGTTGCAGAGACTTTGCGGAAAGCCATGAACATGAATCCGCACATGAAGGTATATGTTGGCTCAGGCTACTTTGATCTTGCCACGCCACACTTTGCGACTGACTATGTGCTCAATCACATGGCACTCGACAAAAGCCTCACGGCGAATCTTGACCTGCACTACTACGAGGCTGGACACATGATGTATATCCATATGCCATCTTTGAAAGCACAGGCCAAGCATTTGCGCGATTTCGTGAAAAAGGCCAAATAGTTGGCGTTTTGGAGAACGCGGGCAATTCAACGTGTCACTGTCATTTCGAACCGCAGGTGAGAAATCTGCTTTTTCTTTTTTTTCAAAAAACGACAAAAGCAGATTTCTCACCCGATGAAGCTGAGCTCGAAACGACACTGGGTTGTGGCTGGTGATTGATCTCTCTGCCTATTTGTTCAGCCAAGCCACGATCACGCCCAGCACCAACATGCCGATCGAATCAAACACGATCTGCTGTGCCACGAGATCAGACGGCACAGGCTGTACGGCGAAGTAAATCAGGAAGTGCGGGATGGTAGAAAGCACAGCGATAGCCGCACCAAACCGGGCGCCCTGTATCAGCACACTCTTGTCGGTCTCATGACCGCGCCGGTATACCCAGGTAAGCCCGATGCCAATGAGTAGATGCGCCAGGAGCATGTAACCAAATTGGCCCTGCTGCTGCGACTCAGACCGATATAGCTGTGGCAGCCGCGCGTAATCGTTTTGCAAAGCGAGTGCATGCACCAGGAAACCTTGCATCAACGACGCGAAGCCCATCACCAGCGACGAAACAACAAATTTTGTATTCATGCTCTCCCCCCGAATGGATTGTGCGGAAAGTCTATGCCTCAACGACTGCGTCTTGCAACCTCAATGCCCGGCTTTGTCACCCCATAGCTCCTTCAGGCGCGCATCCCGCCCGCAGCCTTGGCGGTAGAAGCGATAGCGGACTGGATTTTTAACGTAATAGTCCTGGTGATATTCCTCGGCCGGATAAAACGTCGTGGCCATCGTTATTTCGGTGACGATGGGGTCTTTGAACGGTTTGGATTTATCCAGCGTGACCTTTGATGCCTCGGCGGCTTTTTTCTGGGCGTCATTGAGGTAAAAAATACCGCTGCGATAATGCGAGCCGCTATCGCAGAACTGCCTGTTTTTGACAGTGGGATCGATGTTGTGCCAGAACACCTCAAGCAGTTTTTCGTAACTCACTTTGGCGGGGTCATATACGATCTGCACGGCTTCTGTGTGTCCGGTCCGTCCGCTGGAAACTTCTTGATATGTCGGGTCTTTTTTAGTACCAGCGGTATAGCCAGAAGTCGTCGAAACAACGCCGTCGAGCACATCGAACGGACCCTCCATACACCAGAAGCAGCCACCGGCAAATATCGCAACCGCTGCATTGGCCGGCTTGGCTTTCGCGGGTGGTGTTGATTGGGCCTGCACCAGCGCATAGCCAGTCATGCCGACCACGGCGAGGAGGATGAATCTGATTGCGATCTTGAACACGGGCAGTCCTTTGTTAAGTGATTACTTCTTCATTGGTCGAGATGCATGGCCTAACCTTGCAACGCTGCAACTCACATGATGAACATACGGGCGGGAGTTAACGATGGTTTCATCGGTTATGCTACTGACTCAAACGAAATTTACATCGTTACGACAAATTTTTGCTACCTACGTTCATGCGCACTTATCACTACCGACTGGTCAACGTCTTCGCCGAATCCATTTTCGGCGGCAATCCACTCTGCGTCTTTGAATCGGCCGTGGGTCTTACGGACACCGAAATGCAGGCGCTCGCACTTCAGTTCAACCTTTCCGAAACCACCTTCATCCTGCCCACTGAAAGTGCCACTGCCCGAGTGCGGATTTTCACACCAACTTTCGAAATGGCCTTTGCCGGTCACCCCACGCTGGGTAGCGCCCACGTTGTGCGCTCACTGCTGGACGTCGGCGATACCCTGGCGCTGGAAATGAAAGCTGGCCTGATTCCCGTCGCGGCATCGGGAGACGTATGGACTCTGGCCGCGAAAGCACCGACGTTTCGCACATTTGATCGCTCCCACGCCGAGCTTGCCGCCATTCTCGGTCTAACGCCGGACGATATCTTGCCCGGCGCGGGCTGGGTAAATACCGGCTCGGAGCAATTGATTGTGATGCTTGCATGCGCCGAAGCCGTGCGCCGAGCGAAACCGAATGCCGAGTTGTTGGGAACGATTGCGAGTGATGTCGGCCGTTCGATGGCATACGTATTTGCGCCCAACGGCGAAGGCAAACTACTGTCGCGCTTTTTTTTCATGAAGCACGGCGGGATTGTTGAGGATCCCGGCACTGGCTCCGCTACGGCAAATCTGGGCGGATGGTTTGTCGGCAAGAACGCAACGCTGCCGGTCGAATACCGCATCGAGCAAGGCGAAGCGGTCAATCGACTTTGCCACCTGGGTTTGAAAGTTGATGCCAACAAGCAGATTTTTGTTAGCGGACGGGTCATCGAGATCGGGCGCGGAACGGTAACGCTGCCCTGAGCCTCAAGCGACCAATGAACCTACTGGAAACCGCGCGCCTTACGCTCCGCTTGCTCACTGCCCAAGATGCGACATTCATCCTTGTACTACTGAACGATCCTGGCTGGCTGCGGTTCATCGGTGACCGTGGCGTAAGCACCGTTGAGGATGCGGGCAATTACATATTGAGCGGTCCCGCCGCCATGGTAGAACGTCTCGGCTTTGGCCTTTACCTGACAGAGCGGAAAATTGATGGCGAACCGATAGGAATCTGCGGATTGATCAAGCGGGACGGGCTGGACGATGTTGATATTGGCTTCGCATTCCTGCCGCAGTTTTGTGGATGCGGTTATGCGTGCGAGGCAGCTCTCGCGGTCATGAACCTTGGTAAAAACAGGTTTGGCCTCGACCGCATTGTCGGCATCACCGCAACTGATAACGCTCCGTCGATCAAACTACTGAAAAAAATCGGCATGAAGTATGAGCGCACGTTGCAACTTCCCAAGATCGAGGGTGAATCAATGCTGTTTGGGTGGAATGCGGACGACGAATAGAAATGTCAAACTCTGGCACTGGCGCGGGTTTCCAGATATTTTCCCCCTGGAAAGTCCGCCAATGCTGGAGTTTGGTCAAATCCAATGAGAGCGAATGATGTCAAAGCCAAAAACCAGTAAACAGCATTTTCATCCGTCGGACCTGCGCGGGGTGAGTCGGCTCGCCATCGACGCGACCATTGGTATGACCAACCTGGTCGAAACAATGCATCACAACATTTCGCGTATGCCCGGCATTCTTGGCACGCCGACCGAAGACCCGACAGGCGGCATTACCGGCTTCGTCTACCGCAGCATCCGTGGCGTCACCCGCGCCGTCGGCGGCGGTCTGGATATTGCGCTCGGGCAATTGGCCGAACTGGTCAAGCAAGAGTCACCGACGAACGCACGCGAAGCGGTCGTTTCAGCGCTCAACGGGATACTCGGTGATCATCTGGTGGGCAGCGCTAATCCGATGGCAATTCAGATCCAATTGCGCCGCGATGGCCAAGCCCTGCCCTTGACCAAGAAGGCATTGTCGCGCGCGATACCGAATGCTAGCGGGAGGATCTTGCTATTGGTACATGGCTTATGCATGAGCGACCTGCAATGGCTACGCAATGGACATGACCACGGCGCAGCGCTGGCAGCAGACCCCGCCTTTGCCACCCCCTTCACCACCGTGTATCTCCATTACAACAGCGGCCAGCATATTTCCGTGAGCGGGCGTGCCTTTGCCGAACAGCTTCAGGCATTGTTGAAAGCCTGGCCGGTACCGGTCGAAGACTTGACTATCATCGCGCACAGCATGGGCGGGCTGGTGACACGCAGCGCCTGCGATTTTGGAGAACAGGCGGGGCACCGCTGGCTACCAAAACTGAAAAAGATCATTTTTCTGGGGACACCGCATTTTGGAGCCCCACTGGAGCGCGGTGGCAACTGGGTAAATGTGGTTCTCGACACCAGCCCTTATACGGCAGCGCTCTCGCGTTTGGCGAAGATTCGCAGCGCCGGCATCACCGATTTGCGGCATGCCGGCGTGCGCGACGAGGACTGGGAAGATCAGGATCGCTTTGCCTCATCAATGTCCGAAATTCATGATTTGCCGCTTCCCAAAAGCGTGACTTGCTATGCAATCGCCGCCGCACTCGGCAAGAAATCCGGGGCGGTTGCCGGACGCATGCTCGGCGACGGACTCGTACCCGTCTACAGCGCTCTTGGGCAGCACAAAGACCCGGCGCGTACCCTGGCCATTGCCAAGTCCCGCCAGTGGACGGGTCACGACATGAACCACATGGACTTGCTGGATGGAAAGACTGTCTACCGGCGGATCAGAAAATGGCTTCTGGAATGACGACTCGCCCGCACCGAACAAAGCTCAGCCAGCCTGCCCATAGGCCAGTTTCAGCCACGCTTTCACGTCCTTGTTGAAATCTGCCATGGTGATCAATCGCACGCGATGGCTCACCATGCCATTCCAGGTCCCTGACAACTCCAATTTACCGACTGGGTCCACACCCTTTAGATTGATACCGATATCGATGCGGGTAGCGGTGGATGGCTGCACCAACGCAAACTGCTTGGCGCGACGAAAACTGATGTAGGTCTTCTTCGGCGCGAACTCCACATCCTTGCCGAATGCGGAAACGGTCGCAGTAATGGCGTCGTAAATCGGCCTGAGCGAAGCTTTGTCGCCAGAATAGAGCAGGTCGACCGGATCTTCATCAGCAATCACTTCGGATTTGCGTGCTTCCAGCGCGACTGCGTTGGCGTAACCGTGACCCATCGGTGCCTCTGTTTTGAGGTAGGCAACAATATCGCTGTGCTTGCTGGTGCCGAGGCTGCGGGCGATGTTTACCCATGCCGCGAACGACTTGCCGGTCTTCTCGGCAAGGTTCTTTTTCATCTTTGCAACGGCATCGTCAACTGTACTCACGCACTTGGCTCCAGTCAGTTGCGGGAGGCTGCGATCACTGCGGCTTCACAGGGGTATTTTTCACTTCCCGGCGCAAAACCTTGCCGACGTTGGTCTTCGGAAGATCAGCCCAAAACTCGATGATCCTCGGCAACTTGTATCCGGTGAGATTGGCCTTGCAATGCGCCATCACCTTTTCCTTGGTGAGTGAAGCGTCTTTCTTGACAATGACCACGCGCACTACCTCGCCCGATTTTTCATCGGCGGCTGCAACCGCACAAACTTCCAGCACGCCCGGACACGAGGCGACCACATCCTCGATTTCATTCGGGTAAACATTGAAACCGGAGACCAGAATCATGTCTTTCTTGCGATCAACGATCTTGAAGAAGCCATTCTCGTCCATCACGCCGATATCGCCGCTCTTGAAGGCGCCGTCTTTGGTCATGACTTTCGCGGTTTCTTCCGGGCGCTGCCAATAGCCCAACATCACCTGTGGGCCATCGATACATATTTCACCAGGCTGACCCACCGCCACGATATTTTCGTCATCGTCGCGAATCGTCAGCACGGTAGAACAAATCGGAACGCCGATACAGCCGTTGAAATCTTGCAGGGTGATCGGGTTGATGCAGGCACCCGGCGAGGTTTCCGTGAGCCCATACGCTTCGATCAATGGTTTTCCAGTAACTTTCTTCCAACGTTCCGCGACAACGCGTTGTACCGCCATGCCACCGCCCAACGCCAACTTCATATGGCTGAAATTGATCTTTTCGAACTCGGGATGATTCAGCAGCGAATTGAACAGCGTATTGACGCCCGTCAACACGTTCCAGTGCCGCGACGACAGCTCTTTCACGAAACCGTCCACGTCGCGGGGATTTGCGATCAATACCGTTTCACAGCCGCTCTTCATGAACACCAACGCAGAACTGAGCGCGAAAATGTGATAAAGCGGCAGCGGTTGAA
>JANMZU010000279.1:0-2718 GCA_031383585.1 Betaproteobacteria bacterium | reverse complement strand
GGCTAACGTCGAGGCTGAAGGGGCAATTTTTGAAACCACGCCAAGTGCAGTGTCCGCGCCCTCGCCAGATTTGGCGGGCGCAGCCTCTGCAACGGCCTGTCAGTTGGGGCTGGCACGCATTACCTTTCGCGGTCTGAATTCTGCGCGCATCTTTGCGCTTGGCTTCGGTGGCAACGTGCTGTTTACGTCCAATCTGGTGCGGACGAACTACTGACCAGAAGCGCCAAGGTCTGCATGCAATGCGACAACGCGGGGAATATTTCCCCGCGTCTCACGTTAATAGCTATTGCCGATAGGGATTGCTCGGGTGGCGATCACGATGATCCGGAATACCGTCGCCATCGCGATCCCAGCGGCTGCGATTTAGATACCAGCCATCTCCGCGTTGTTCCCAGCGATGTGGATGATGAACGTATCCGCGTCGCTCACGCACCCAAACTCCAGGTGACCAGACGTGACGGTGGCCGCGCCAATTCCAATACCCGGGTACCCAGACGTAGCCGCGCCGCGCCGCGGGAGTGATTTCTGCACGCAGCGGCGGCGGTGCCACCCGGATCACGACATCGGGCGGTGGCGCTGCAAAGCTAACCATTGATAACGCGACCGCTCCTGCGGTTGCTGATGCAACCAACAGAGACACAATTATTCTTCGCAATGACATGATGTTTGCCTCTTTGACATAGAGCCGACCCTTGTTGCGGTTGCTGCGACCGGTCGGCTGGCGATCACGCCGTTAATAACGCAATAGCCTAGGTGCGGTTTACGCCATTTTGCCGCTGAAAATTGTAATCAGACGTAACGCGCTTGACTTGTGACTTCAACGTACTAGATTGCCCACTTTGCGCCTTATGCGTTACCCTTGGTCATTCAGGAAAAAAAGGTGTGAGATGGCAAATGCAAGTATTGGGGCAACCACGCAACTCATCGAAGAACTCAAGGCGCGACCCCCATCGGAGGCAGCCAGGCACTTGGGCGAGATTGACCCCGCACCCGCCTATGCAGCCCTTGCGGCCCTGAACCCTTCGTTTGCGTTGGATATTCTTGCAGCATTACCCTCTGCGCAGCGGCACACCGTCATTGCGGAGGCGGTGCCGGAAATTGCGCAGCAATGGAGTCGCAATCAATCGTTTGAGCGCGGTGCGCTAGGTCGCTTGATGGAGCCCGCTACGGGCGTGTTCGCGCCGGCCAAGACGGTTGGCGAGACGATCGAAACGCTGCGCAGCTTGATCAAATCCGCTTTTATCACTTACGGATACGTGACTAATCCCGAGGGCAAGCTACTCGGCATCGTGACGATGCGCGATCTCCTGTTCGCGGATAACAGCAAGACGTTGGGTGAGATCATGCTGGCGAATGTATTCTCGCTAAGCCCGCAAATGCCGATTTCGGATGCCATGCGACTGACGCTGAATCGGCACTACCCGGTTTACCCAGTTTGTGATGACCAGGGGATGTTGCTTGGGCTGGTTCGTGGGCAGACAATATTTGAATCGGAAGCGTTTGAGATTACGGCGCAGGCCGGCAGCATGGTCGGTGTTGACAAGGAGGAGCGCATTTCTACGCCTATGTTGCAGAGCTTTAAATTCCGCCATCCGTGGCTTCAACTAAATCTACTTACCGCGTTTCTTGCAGGCGGTGTCGTTGCCATGTTTCAGGGAACCATTGACAGGTTGGTCATCCTGGCCGCGTTCCTTCCGGTACTGGCGGGGCAATCGGGTAACACGGGCTGTCAGGCGATGGCGGTGACGCTGCGCGGCATCACGCTCGGCGAAATAAAGCCCGGCGATGGCAAGGCGCTCGTATTCAAAGAGGGCTTGTTGGGCGCCATGAACGGCGCGCCGATCGGCGTGATTGCCGGAGTGGCGATGTATGTCACAGCGAACGCACAGCAATCACCGAATGCCATCATGCTTGCGGCGGTCACTTTTCTTGCGATGGTGGGCGCATGCATGGTCAGCGGCATTTCTGGAGCAATAGTGCCGCTGACGTTGAAGCGCTATGGCGCTGATCCCGCAACGGCGTCGAGCATCTTCCTGACGACGTCGACCGACATTGTGAGCATGGGGCTGCTGCTGGGGCTGGCGACGGTGATGGTGCCGAAGTAGTTTGGCTGTTTTGCGCCGAGCAAAAACGTCAAGCACCAGCATCGGCGAGCGTTTCCGGCCGCTTTTGCCTGGAACGGCAATCTGGATGCGGAGCTTGTGCTGGGTCAACCTACCACTGAAAAGGCGGTGCTACTCTGATCTGCGGCCACTGGCTACCGAACCCGGCTGTCAAAGCAACGCCAACACTTCCTCAGCATGATGTTTCGTGTCGACCGAGTCAATGATGTGCGCGATCTTGCCGTCTTCATCGATGATGAATGTCACTCTGTCCGCAATCCCGACAATTGCCTTTGCGGCCGATAACAGCCCACCGCCACCAATCGCGCCGTACGCTTTCCCTACTGAGCGATCCGTGTCCGCCAGCAACGGAAAATTGAGCCTGTACTTGTCCGTGAATTTCTGATGTGAAGCTTCGTCTTGCGTAGAGATTCCCAGAATCGCGGCGCCTTTGGCTTTGATTTCGGTGTTGGCGTCGCGGAGTGAACATGCCTGCGCTGTGCAGACTGGTGTGTCATCCATCGGGTAGAAATACATGATGAGCTTCTTGCCGCGATAGTCCTTGAGGCTCACGGTGGAGCCGTCGGTGAGTTTGCCGGTGAAGTCGGGGGCGGTG
>JANMZU010000672.1:0-1887 GCA_031383585.1 Betaproteobacteria bacterium | reverse complement strand
TATACGGCAGGGAGATGTTTGAGACCTGGTACAAGATGGTCGCCATGCTGCAAAGCGGGCTCGATCTTTCACCCATCCTGACTCATCAGTTTGATGTAGCCGATTTCGAGAAGGGCTTCGCGGCGATGCTCTCAGGGCAGTCGGGCAAGGTCATTCTTAACTGGTCTTGACGGGAAATCGTAGATCAAGCACTGGAGCGCTTTCCAGGCACAAATGGCTTCAAGAGGCCCGTCAATAAAGGAGTTTCATTATTTAGCGGCCTGCGCGGCCCCCTTGGGCAGGCACTTCATGAGAAAATAGCGACCATGATCAAAGACGCATTACCTGACAAAGAAACAGCAACAAGCGGCGAGATCGCACACATCGCTTTTTACAAGTTTGTTGCGATGGAAGACCCGGACGGCGTGGTGGCTCATCTGCGGACGCTGACCGAAAACCTGCTCGGAAGTATTTTGGTTGCCGGCGAGGGAATTAACGGCATGCTGGCTGGCTCGGCCGCCGCGCTGGATGCTTTTCAGGAGGCGTTGGTTGGCGATGCTTTTTTTGCCGGTAAATTTGTCGGCATCGCCTTCAAGCGCAGCGCCTGCACCACCGTGCCGTTCGGCAAGATGAAGGTTTATCGGAAGCCGGAGATAGTCCCGCTGGGCATCACCGGTGTCGATGGTACTCAGACAGGTACCAGCGTCAGCCCGCAAGAGTGGCGGAAACTGATTGCCGAAGATGACGTTGTGCTTCTGGATAATCGCAACAGTTTTGAATATCGGCTCGGCCGGTTCAAAAATGCCATCGATCCGCACGTGACCAACTTTCGGGATTTCCCCAGGTATGTCGAGGCGCATGTGCCGCAGTGGAAAGCCGAGGGTAAACGGGTGGCGATGTACTGCACCGGCGGTATTCGCTGCGAGAAAACCAGCGCATGGATGAAGGATATGGATATCCCCGTCATCCAGCTCGACGGTGGCATCCTCAACTATTTCCTGCAAATGCCCGACGCGGAGAAAGACTGGGAAGGCGAGTGCTTCGTGTTCGATAACCGCATCGCGCTCGACACCAAGCTGCAGGAAACCGGCACGACGCTGGAAGATGTCTATGACGGTGAGCCCGACGGTGAATGGCGACTGCGCCGGGCTAAAGAGCTCGATGCCTCCAGCTAGTCTCGCGAACCTGCCGACCCGCAACGGCGTCGGACCGAGCTGTATTTCGCTGCCTGACCGCCCTACTGGCACGTGGCCGCAAGTGATCGATTTCCTGTCGCACCGATTTCCGCTCGTTTCACGTGATGAAATTGCCGCACGCATGCAGCGCGGGGATGTGGTGGATGAGCTGGGTGCGTTCATCGCGCCGGAACGCGCCTACCAGCCGAATCTCAAGTTGTTCTATTACCGCGATATTCCGGGGGAGGCGCGCATTCCCTTTGACGAAGCGGTATTGTTCGAGGATGAGTTTCTGGTCGTCGTCGACAAGCCGCATTTTCTGCTGGTCACGCCTGGTGGACGCTATCTGCAGGAGACCCTTCTGGTGCGGCTGAAACGAAAACTTGGCATCGACACTCTTGCGCCCATGCATCGCATCGACCGCGAAACTGCCGGTCTGGTGTTATTCACCAAGCAACCAGACCTCAGGGGCACCTACCAAAATTTGTTTTCGCAGAAAGTGGTCACCAAACGCTACCAGGCGATTGCCGGATATCGCGCCGACCTTGTATTCCCGATGACACATCGTAGCCGTCTCGTTGAGGCCGACCACTTCATGCGCATGCGCGAAGGCGATGGTGAACCTAACGCGGAAACCTCCATCGAATTGCTGAGCGAAAACGGCGGGCTTGCGCGCTACCATTTGCAACCGCTGACAGGAAAAAAACATCAGCTGCGCGTGCATATGGCGGCG
>JANMZU010000654.1:0-15993 GCA_031383585.1 Betaproteobacteria bacterium | reverse complement strand
CGAGCTTTGCCGAATCGCGTTAGCAACGGTCCCAGCGCTAGGATTGAGGCACGCATGGTCTTGACCAGTTCGTACGGCGCTGCCGGGTTGGTCAGATTGGCTGCGTCCAGCACCACTGTTTCGCCATCTCGGCTGGTCTTGATTCCCATCTGTTCCAACAATTTCAGCATGGTGCCGATGTCATTCAATTGCGGCACGTTTTGCAGTGTCAGGGGCTCAGAAGTCAGAATGGCTGCACAAAGGATCGGCAAGGCGGCGTTTTTGGCGCCGGAAATGCGAACGCTTCCCCGAAGCGGTTTGCCGCCCCGGATTCTCAGTTTTTGCATGATTCGGGACGGTTAGGAGTTGACGGCATGATGCGACCACTCGGCGGGCGTGAGCGTCTGCATCGAGAGGGCGTGAATTTCTTCGCGCATGCGGTCGCCCAGAGCGCCGTAGACGATCTGGTGACGTTGAACACGCGATTTCCCGGTGAAGGCTTCAGACACGATGACCGCTTGGAAATGGGCGCCATCGCCTTCGATTGCAAGATGTTCGCAATCGAGCTTTTCGCGGATATAGGCCTGTATTGCTTCTGGGGTAACCATGGGACAGTTCTAAACCTGGTAAGTAGAAAGGTATTGCTTGAAATTTGAAGGGCAGAATCGCCGAAAAGTGAAAGCGCTAATAAGGGCGGGCTTTTCCGGGCACTTTTGCCCTGAAAGACCCATCAAATGGCGCTCTACGACTTTGCGCGATTACTGCCGTAACTTGTAACCCGATTTTAACAAGTAAAGGGTGACGGCAGAAAGGCAAAAGAATGCGCCTGCGGTGACACTGAAAGAAAGCCAGACCGACACGTCCGCCTTGCCGAAGAAACCGTAACGGAATCCATCGATCATGTAAAAGAACGGATTCAGATGCGACAACCCTTGCCAGAAGTCCGGCAAGGAGCGGATTGAGTAAAAAACGCCGGAAAGGAAGGTCAGCGGCATGATGATGAAGTTCTGGAAAGCGGCGAGTTGATCGAATTTGTCTGCCCACAACCCGGCGATCAGTCCAAGTGCTGCCAACAGTCCACTGCCCAGCAACGCGAACACAACAATCCACACGACATTGTGGACCGGTACATGCGCAACAAATATACCAACCAGAAATACGCCCAGCCCCACTGCCAGCGCGCGAACCACGGCGGCGATGAGATAAGCCCCGTAGAAATTCCAATGCGACAACGGCGGCAGCAAAATAAACAAGATGTTGCCGGTAATCTTTGATTGGATGAGCGAAGAGGAGGTGTTGGCAAATGCATTCTGCAGCATCGACATCATCGCCAGACCCGGCACCAGAAACTGGTCGTAAGTCACGCCCGAAAATGCTGCGTTGCTGCCGGACATCACATGCGAAAAAATAAACAGGTACAACAACGCTGTGAGCACGGGTGCGGCGACCGTCTGAAAGCCAACCTTCCAGAAGCGCAGTACTTCTTTTAGTAGCAGAGTTTGAAAGCCGATCATTTACTTGTTCATAACGTTGACGAATACCTCTTCCAAATCCGGCTCAGCTACTTCCATGCTGGTAATGCGCGCACCCGCCTCGCGCAGTGCGGCCAGTCTCGTTTCCACTTCCGCCAGATCGTGAATCGCAAAATGATGCCAGGCGCCGGTATGGCGCGTGCGCAATGCCACCTGCGTCGCGGGCAATTCACCGTCCAGCTTGACGCGTAACACCCGCTCCGAAAAAGCATTGAGCAACTGGTCAGTCGTATCCAACGCTACGATTTTGCCAAGCTTCATCATGGCGATCCGCGAACACAGCTGCTGGGCTTCTTCCAGATAGTGGGTGGTTAGCAGGATGGTATGCCCGGCCGCGTTCAATTCGCGAATGAATGCCCACAAGGTCTGGCGAAGCTCCACGTCTACGCCGGCGGTTGGCTCATCAAGCACGATAACCGGCGGCCGGTGCACCAGCGCCTGCGCCACCAGCACGCGTCGCTTCATGCCGCCGGAAAGCTGACGCATGTTCAGGTCGGATTTGTCGGATAGCGACAATTTGGCGAGTAGCTCGTCGATCCACCGATCAAGTGCGGAACTGCGGGCAATACCAAAGTAGCCCGCCTGAAAGCACAGAGTCTCGCGCACTGAGAAGAACGGATCGAACACGATTTCCTGGGGAACAATGCCCAGCGCCCGTCGCGCTGCACGGTAGTCCGACACAACATCGTGCCCCATGACACTGAGCTTGCCTGCTGAGGCGCGCGTCAGCCCGGCGAGGGCGGAGATCAGTGTTGTTTTGCCCGCACCGTTCGGGCCAAGCAGCGCAAAAAATTCCCCCTCGGCAATGGTCAGCGAGACGCCAGCGAGCGCAACAAAATTACCGTAGCGTTTTTCAACGCTTTGGACATCAATTGCTGCAGGCATACCAGCTCATAGGACGAGCAAGTGCGGCGTAGATCGCAGCGTCAGTGACACAATTTTGATTAGGATGCAGGATTCGTCTGCTGCGCCGGGCAGTGGATCATCTCATCCACGCCGTAGAGTTGCGCAAGTGCGACCAGATTTTGCGGCAGGTGAACATATCGAAGCGACTTTTTCAGCCGGTCAGCCGCACGCCGCCAGTGCAGCAAAAGTGCCACTGCAGAAGAATCAATGTCAGTCACGTTGGCCAAATCGATAGCAAGGCAGTCCGGCAGATTCTGTTGCGCGGCATAGAGCGATGTCTCTTCGAGAATTCGGGGCATGCTCTCAAAATTAAGTGGCCCTTCTATTTGGAGCACCTCTCCCACTACCGTACTGGAATGCGCTGCGTTCATGCCGGGCAATTACTTCTGCGCTGCATTTTTTGAATTGCGATCGGATAGTGACTTGATCAGTCCGTCAATCCCACTTTTTTGAATCTCGGTATTGAAAGAGCTGCGATAGTTGGTCACCAACGAAACGCCATCAATCAGCACATCGTAGACTTTCCAGCTGTCGCCGGATTTTTCCATGCTGTAGTCGATCGGGATTGGCTGACCGCCCGGCTGGACAATTTGAGTTTTCACCACAACTTCGGTGTCGGCGGCGACCATTTTGGTCGGCTTCACATCGATGGTTTGATTGCGAAATTGCGTCAACGATGTCGAATAGGTGCGTACCAACAACGTCCGAAACTCGTCGATCAGTGATTTCTTTTGCGCATCACTGGCGTCTTTCCAGTTGCGCCCCACCGCTAACTGCGTCATGCGCACAAAATTAAATAGCGGCAGGATTTTTTCTTCCGCCAGCTTCTCTATTTTCTTCTGGTTACCAGCGGCGAGATCCTTGTCCGCCTTGATGGCGGCGAGGATTTCTGTCGTGTTCTTCTTTACCAGCGCGTCAGGTGATTCCTGGGCAGAAACAAACGCTGAATTCAAGCAGGCTGCCGCGCCGATGATGAGGATAATTTTTTTCAACATTTTGTGTTCAATCAGTAGATTTAGAAGGGGTGATTCCCACTGTAACGCGCCACTCTGGTTTACGACCATTCAAATCCGTCAGACAAGCGCGGATTCTAAAGTCGTATCAATGACTACTTTTTTGCCGGTGCAGGTTCGCCTTCGGCGGCTTTGCCAAACATGAATTGGCCAATCAACCGCTCCAGTACGACGGCCGACTGCGTCAAGGTTATCTTGTCGCCACCGACCAACTTCTTCTCTTCGGCGCCGGGTTCGAGCCCGATATAGACCTCACCCAGCAGGCCCGAAGTCAGAATCGATGCGCTGGTGTCTTTCGGAAACGAATAGCCCTTGTCGAGCGTGAGGGTTACCGCCGCCTGAAATCTGTCGTTATCGAACTTGATGTCAGATACTCGGCCGACCAAAACGCCAGCACTCTTTACGGGTGCTTTCGCTTTCAGCCCTCCAATGTTGCTGAACTTTGCTTCCACACTATAAGTGCTGGATGGTCGGTCTTCGCCCAGGTTGCCGACGCGCAAGGAGAGCCAAAGTACCGCCCCCAAGCCCATCAGCATGAAAATTCCAACCCAAAGGTCGATTGTCTTACGGTCCATGGTCAATTACCTCTCAGCATAAATCCGGTCAAAATCAAGTCCAACAACAGCACAGCCAAAGCGGACGTAACCACGGTGCGCGTCGTAGCGCGGGCAACGCCCTCGGCGGTCGGGTCCGCATCAAAACCTTCAAATGTCGCAATGATCGAAATTGCTATACCGAATACGACAGACTTCACAATGCCGTTCAATACGTCGTAGCGAAAGTCAACCGCAGCGTGCATATTGCTCCAGAAAACGCCGGAATCAACACCGACCAACTCAGTCGCAACGAGGTAACCGCCAAAGATACCCGCGGCAGAAAACAATGCGGCAAGCAAAGGCATCGATATCACGCCAGCCCAAAAACGCGGCGCGACCACCCTGGCCACGGGATCAATCGCCATCATGTCCATTGCCTTTAGCTGCTCGGTTGCCTTCATCAAGCCAATTTCCGCAGTAATTGCAGAGCCCGCACGGCTTGCGAACAACAGCCCGGTCACGACGGGTCCGAGTTCCCGAACCAGCGAGAGCGCAACCAGCACACCCATTGTTTCCTCTGCACCATACTGTTGCAATGTCTCAAAACCCTGCAGCCCAAGCACCATGCCGATAAACAAGCCCGATACCATGATGATGACGAGTGACATCACGCCGGCAAAATAAATTTCGCGAATAGTCAGTTGAAAGCGGCGGAAGCTCATGCCCGAGTTCGCCAAAATCAGGATGAAAAATCGAGCCATGGCGCCGCCGCGCCAGATAGAGTTGACGCCGCGACTACCCAAACTTCGTATCGCATTGATCACGTATTCGCCTTTGATGGCATGTCGGCAGCCAGCGGCTTGAGGCCAAGCTGTTCGCTGTAGTCCGTCGCGGGGTAGTGAAACGGCACAGGCCCATCGAGCTCGGCATGCACGAACTGCTTGACGAATGGTTCTTCGGAGTTACGAATTTCATCGGGCGTACCTTGGCCAACGATCCGCCCCTCTGAAATGAAGTAAAGGTAGTCGACTATTTGCATGGATTCAACAATGTCGTGAGTCACTACAATCGACGTCGCGCCAAGCGCGTTATTCAGTTTACGGATAGTTTGGCCAACCACCGAAAGCGAAATCGGGTCCAAACCAGCAAATGGCTCGTCGTACATAATTAACATAGGATCAAGCGCCACGGCACGGGCCAGCGCGACTCTGCGCGCCATGCCACCTGAAAGCTCAGCGGGGAACAATTTTGCCGTGCCACGTAGACCGACGGCGTTGAGCTTCATCAGGACCAGGTCCCTGATCATCTCCTCAGGCAATGTCGTGTGTTCGCGCAGTTGAAATGCGATGTTATCGAACACGCTCATATCCGTAAAAAGGGCACCAAACTGAAACAACATGCCCATCTTCCGGCGCATTGCGTACATGCCCTCGCGGTCTAGCGAAGCTATGTCTTGCCCGTCTACGCGCACCACGCCCTTCGACGGACTCAGTTGGCCGCCGATCAACCGCAGGAGTGTTGTTTTGCCGCAGCCCGAGCCCCCCATAATGGCAACTACTTTGCCTTTGGGGACGTTCAGGCTGATGCCTTTCAGGATCACACGTTTGCCGTACGAAAAATCAACATTGTCGATCTGTACGAACGCTTGGGAAGGGGGCGGTGACAAAATAGTGTTGACTGGTAGTGGATGGGGGAAAACGATCACTGTTGCTCTAGTACGGCGTATTTTATCATTCACCTTACCAGATTAAGCTGCGCTTATCGGTTGGATCCTGTGCCCAAGGCACAGGATGGTCGTGTTTGACATGGTTAGAGCCAGCTAGTTCGCAAATCAATTTTCCCTGTCTGCGACCGCGTCTCTATAATCCAGCATTGAATTGTTTCACTAACCAGCTAGGCCGTACCAAGCTCGATGGCAGCAAAACCTTCACTATTGATTGTCGACGACGACCCGCTGATCGGAGAGAGCCTCTCGTTTGTGCTTTCGGAAGATTTTGATGTCCGCGTCCGCGAATCCCGCTCGGAGGCGATGGCGTTGTTGAAGAGCGGTGACTTTCAGCCGCAACTAGCGCTTATTGATTTAGGCCTGCCGCCGTTGCCACATTTGCCCACGGAAGGTTTCAAGTTGCTAGGCGACCTGCTTGCCTGGTCCCATCGCGTACGGGTACTCGTCTTGTCGGGGCAGAATGAAGACTCAAACGCCAGACGGGCACGCGCACTTGGCGCGGTTGAATTGGTGCCAAAGCCTTGCGACCCCGATCGCCTCAGAAGGCTGCTGTTTGCCGCACTCAACACCCATGACGACGACCAGGCAGCTACGCCCGACGACGTCGCGCACAGTCTGATCGGCGACAGCCCCGCCATGCGCAATCTGCGAAGTCAAATCGACCTTTACGCATCTTCAACCTTTCCCGCTCTCATTGAAGGTGAGTCAGGCAGCGGTAAAGAGAGGGTCGCCGCCGCGCTGCACTATTTGAGTCCGCGTGCCGCTTTGCCGCTTATGGCTTTGAACTGTAGCGCGATATCGGCCAACCTGGTTGAACCGACATTGTTCGGGTATGTGAAGGGGGCGTTTACCGGCGCAGCCACAAACAAGGCTGGTTATTTCGAAGATGCCCGTGAAGGCACCTTGTTTCTTGACGAGATCGGCGAGCTGCCCTTGGATTTGCAGCCTAAATTGTTGCGCGTACTCGAAAATGGTGAGTTTCAGCGCGTCGGCGAAACGCAATCAAGGCAGTCGCGCGCGCGAATAATCGCCGCAACCAATCGCGATCTGCGGGCCGAAGTAAAGGCTGGCCGTTTCCGCGCAGACCTTTATCACCGTCTGTCGGTTTTTTCGATATTGGTGCCGCCGCTGCGCGAGCTTGGCAGCGACAAAATGAAATTAATGGAGCAATTTCGGGTTGTTTACGCATCCAAGCACCAAACGGAACCATTTACGCTAGATACCAGCGCCCGCGATGCGTGGCTGCGGTATACATTTCCTGGCAACGTACGCGAGCTCAAGAACATTGTTATTCGCCTGACGGCTAAATACGCCGGCTACCCGGTTAGTCAAAATGAGCTGGAGGCAGAGTTTGAACTCCCAGAAACACAAGCTGTTTCCGAAACGAACAATGGCGCTGCTTTCGATCCAAAACGCGAAATCGAATCGAACGCCGCATTCAATCTCGGCCAGGTATTGGCCACGGTTGAGCTCAAATACATTGATGCCGCAATCGATTTGTCGCGCGGCAATATGTCGCAGGCTGCACGGGTATTGGGCGTCTCACGGTCCACGCTTTACAGCAGACTGGAAACCTTAAGGCCGGGCCCCCAAAAGGCGAGCCCCTAGCGCGATGCTACACTTTTGTTGTTTTGCCATCTGAGCGGAATCCAATATTCATGACGATGTACCTGGAACATTTTGGGCTGCGGGAAGCGCCGTTCAAGATTACTCCCCATACCGAGTTTTTTTTCGCTGGCGCTAACCGCGGCGAAACACTTGAAGCGCTGCTTTACGCCATTACCAGTGGTGAAGGCATCGTAAAAGTAACCGGAGAGGTCGGTGCCGGCAAGACGATGCTCTGTCGCGTGCTGATAGAGCGTCTGCCGCCAACGGTCGAAACGATCTACTTCGCCGTGCCGTCACTATCGCCCGATGAGTTGCTGGCCACTGTCGCCAATGATCTCGGCGTCGAAGTGGACGGTACCAACGTCACCAAGACGATCCGAGCCTTGCAAACACGATTGATTGAGATTTACGCCAACGGCAAGCGCGTCGTGGCCTTGATCGACGAAGCCCATGCCATGCCGGTGGAAACACTGGAGCAAATACGTTTATTGTCAAATCTGGAAACCAGTCATGAAAAGCTGATCCAGATCGTCCTTTTTGGACAGCCCGAGCTGGATCAGCACCTCTCAATGCCGAACATCCGGCAGCTGAAGGAACGCATCACCCATAGTTTTCTGTTGTTGCCCTTGCCCCCGCGTGACATCAAGGACTACCTCAATTTTCGCCTGCGAGCCGCCGGCTATCGCGGACCGGACTTATTCAACACGGATGCGTTGAAAATCATCGCTGAGGCATCTGAAGGACTTACCCGCCGCATTAATATTTATGCTGACAAAACGCTATTGGCTGCATTTGCAGCTGGGACGCATACGATTTCCTGCGACCATGTACGCGCCGCGATCGCCGACACGCAGATCGTTTTGGCTGCGCCAAAGTACAGTCGCAAATTGATCGCGACGGCCGTCGTCGTCACGTTACTTATTGGCGTGAGCCTCGGTTTTTTTGCTGGCCAGAAAGCAACAAACCCAGCAACAACGACCAGCAACCCTGGCGCTTCCGTTCAGTCGAGCACGACTCAAGTGAGCAGCACGAGCCCGGTAACCGCGATGACCGGCGCGCCGTCAAACTCTGCATCTCTGGCGTCGGTCGTCACGCGCGAGGCAACCACAGGAAATACGGAGTCAACGGCAGTAGGTCAGCCGAAAGCGAACACTTTTTCTGACGCAGACTGGCTGAGCAAGCGCCTAAAGGCGGACGTCGCCCGCCTGGCGAACTTGCCGAAAAATCGACTAACAATTCAATTGATGTTGGCTGACGAGCGTAACGTGACTGCGATTGATGCCTATTTAAAGGTTGCCAGCGCTGAGCTCCCGGGCGAAGCCATCATGTTGCTCCCGACCGGTAAGGCGACGGAGCCCAGAGTAACGGTAACTTACGGGAATTTTGCCGGGAAGGCCGACAGCACGGCGGCGTCAAGCACATTGACTGGGGCTGTGGCTCGATTTCGCCCATATGTGCGCTCGTTTGGTGCCATCGGGAATGAATTAAGGGCGACTTCCCCCTAGAATCATTTTCACTCAACACGACGCCACGACTGGTAAATGTCTATTGGTAGGCGCGTCTTCTAAAGTAGAGTTGTAATTAAATAGTCCAAGCCATTGCTTTTGCTGGCTAATCCACTTATAACTAGGTCTGTATTTGTTACGTTTGCTACCTTACGATGTATTTTGGCAAGACTACCTCCCGGCTGGAACTGCTGCACCACAATGTTGATTAGCCAATATCGATTTGAAAGCGCGAGAAACTTTACGCTGACATGCGTTGATCTTGCAGGTAAGAACGTAGTTCTACGTCGAGCCTTGAATGCATTGGTTGTCGGTTGTTTGCTTTCAGCCGTCGCGGGATGTGGAACACTTCCCGTTGCACGTACTGATGGACACCTCAACCTCAAGAACGAAGACGCGAAAGCTTCAGGCCCGGCCACGGGCACATCTTCGGTGCCACTACCCGTTCGCCAAGTTCCACTGCCGCCACCGCCAATTGCGCGCGTGGAGGAAGTCAAGTATTCGGTGACTGTCAATAACGTTCCCGTGCAGGAGCTTCTTTTTGCGATCAGTCGCGACACCAAGGTGAATATCGATATTCATCCGGACATCAGCGGCAGAGTTACACTCAACGCGATCGATCAGACGCTCAAGCAAATACTGACCCGCATCTCCAAGCAGGCCGATGTGCGCTGGGAAATTGATGGCCCGAATATTGTTGTCCAACCGGACTCGCCGTATCTGAAAATCTATAAAGTTGACTACGTCAACATGCAGCGCGATTCGACGAGTTCAATCGGCGTGCAGACGCAGGTGGTCGGGCCTAGCGCCGGCATTGGTGGCGCTGGTGGCGGATCTACCGGTGGCGGTGGGCAGAATAGTTCCATCATGAAAATTGAAAATACCAGCAAAAACAAGTTTTGGGAGACGCTGGAAAAAAACATCAAAGACATGCTGCGTGAGACTGACAAGATGCTTCCGGAGGGCAGTTCTGAAACGTTTACACAGGCGCGTGCGCAGGGAGTCACAGCAACAAACCGACCGCAAACAGCGACCACGCAACGGCGTACAAACACTCAATCCGGCCAGCCAGTCCAGACCACAACCACTGGCCCGGGCCTGGCAGAACAAGCCGCGGTGCAAGAGGGCGCATCGCAGACGCTTACCTTTCGCGAGGCCGCCTCGGTAATCATGAATCCGGAAACCGGAACATTGGCAATACGAGCCACCTCGCGCCAACAGGAAAAGGTGGGCGAGTTTATCGAACAGATAAGCGGTGCTTCGCGTCGTCAGGTACTGATAGAGGCGACAGTAGTTGAAGTCATATTGAACGATGCATACCAATCCGGTGTTGATTGGGCAGCGCTCGGATTGCAGGGGCTGGGATATACCATTAAGCAGAATTTTACGTCCGGCATACAGGCAGTACCAAGTGCCACCCAGTTCTTTTCGCTTTCATACAGTAACCCAAACGCTGCGTCTGGCGGGGACATAAGCAGCACCATCAGACTGCTGAACTCCTTTGGCAACACTCGCGTACTTTCAAGCCCGAAAATCATGACGCTGAACAATCAGACTGCTGTCATGCGGGTCGTGGAGAACACCATCTATTGGACTGTTCAATCCACCATAACGCCAGGCGCCGCCGCAGGCGTTGCCGCAATTGTTTCGTACAACACAACACCGAATGTAGTGCCGGAAGGCTTCATCATGAATGTTACGCCGCAGATCGGCGAAAACGACATGATCAACCTTAGTGTGCGCCCCAGCGTTACGCGAATTACGAAATTCGTTAATGACCCAAACCCTGACTTGGCCAGGGCGAATGTCGTGAGCCAGGTCCCGCAGATTCAAACGCGTGAATTTGAAGCGATGTTGCGAGTACCTAGCGGGCAAACCGCCGTGCTCGGTGGCCTTATGCAGGACAGCTTTGCGGCCAATCGCGACGGCCTGCCAGTCCTGTCACGCATTCCGGTTGTTGGCGACTGGGTAAGCTACCGTAACGATACTGGCAAGAAAAGCGAGTTGGTGGTGTTCATTCGCGCACTCGTGATACGCGAAGCGAGTGTGGATGCGGACCTTTCGGAATTCAAAAAATACCTCCCAGATGCGCAGTTTTTCAAGGACACCAGTCCATCCTATGACCTCAGGAAGCTGGGCTCCTCAAACCAGTCCAATGCTGGCGTTACAGAAAGCGAGCCAGGGAAGGCGCCATGAGCCTGCTGCTGGATGCGCTTCGCCGCGCTGAAGAGGCGAGGCGCGCCAAGGAAGCAGAAAGCAATTCCGCGCCGACAGCCGGTTCGAACAAAAGAACCGATTCGGAGCCACCGGCGCCGTCTGCTGATTTTCCTGCACTTGAGTTGGGGCCGGAAGAAGAGCCACCTCTACGGCGTAGAGCGAACAGCGGTTCGTCCGCCCAGCCCGCAGAGCTGCTGCCCTTCAATGCCTACGACGACGGCGAACTTTCGCTCGAGGCTTTAGTCCCGCCGCCTGACGTCGCGCCACCGCCACCCAAGACTCCGCATGTCGTAACACTCGTTGCACCACCGCCAGTGGCGCAGTCCATTGACCCCCAACAAAATGTTGCGCAGCAGGAGATGGCGAGAACCGTATTCGCCGCAAAACAGCCGAAATCTCAATTAGCGCGCGAAACCAGCAATCGCAAATGGCTCCTGCCGGTCACTGCGGTGATCGTCGTCGTGCTTGGCGCTGGCGGCTGGTACGTTTGGCGTGAGATCGACAAGATGTCCAGACCGGCGGTTGCGCGCGCGCCTTCAGCGCCGCCGTCCGCTTTGCCCCCCGCCGCGGCAAATACAGGGCAAATTGGTGGCAAGCAGGTAGTACCACCGGGGGCGGCACCGAAGGTCGCGCCACCCCCGCTACCGCCGCTACTTCCGCCGCAGGCCATAGATTCTCCAGCGCCTAAATTTGCGATCGTGCCGGCGACTGAGCGCGCGATGACTGAGCGAGAAGCTCTCGCCAGAAAACTGAAGGATGCGCCCATCACTAGTGAACCCGAGGTGGGACTGAGACTCTCACGCTCAGCTCCGCAAGCGAGAATCAATCCAGACCTGACATCAGCCTACAACTTATTGGCGGCTGGTGATTACCCAGCCGCAGTGCAGCAGTATAGAAAACTGGTTGCCGCCGAGCCGCTGAGCGTAGACGCGCAACTCGGTCTGGCAACAGCTGTGGCCAGAGCAGGAGACAAAGCGCAGGCGTCACAGCATTATCGCCGTGTACTCGCCCTTGACCCGCGAAACGGATTGGCGATCATGGGAATGATCGCCATGAATGAGGGTGTGCCAACGGTCGCGCTAGAAATAGAACTCAAGACGCTGATCGGACGCAACCCTGCGGCCGCGCCTCTGCATTTTGCAATGGGAAATCTTTATTCGAGCGGCCTGCAGTGGACCGAAGCACAGCAGGCTTACTTTGAGGCATTTCGAATTGACCCGCAAAACGCCGACTACCTGTTCAATCTAGCGGTTAGTCTGGATCAGCTAAAGCAGCCCAGACTTGCGCTCGACTATTACCGTAAGGCTCAAAGCGTGTCGCTGGCCGGTGGTGGAGGTCAGTTTGATCGCGGCAATATTGCCAAGCGCATTCGGGAACTCGGCGAAGCCGCAAGCATCAATTAGATGCCACGCAGGCTGCTCTCTCCAGCCACTCTCAGCGTCATAATATTGGTGCGTTGATACAATCGTAGAGCAGCACCGATGTCGCAGGCGAATTAACAGGCTAACCAGCAATGCAAACATGAACCAGATGACTTCGCCGATTTCGCAGCTCCCGCTCGGGCAGAACTTGCTCGCGCGCGGCATCATCTCGCAGGATCAGTTGAACATTGCGCTCACCGAGCAGCGCAAATTCAAAACTCCGCTAGGCAAGATTCTGGTGGGGATGGGTTTCGTCACAGAAGCCACCATCCGGGACACACTTTCAGAAAGCCTGGGCCAGGTCGCAATCGATCTATCAAATACGATCATCGATCACGCCGCGCTGTCGATGGTCCCCAAGGACATCGCCCGACGCTATCAAGTATTACCCGTCGACTACGACTCAAACACGCGCAAGCTTTTGCTGGCTGTGGCCGATCCGTCCAACGTGGTGGCGCTTGACCAGATTCGCGCACTCATCAAAGACGACATTCGTATCGAACAAGTGCTTGCGCGTGAATCCGATATTTCAATCGGCATCGAGCAACACTATGGGTTCGAGCTATCCATCGACGGCATATTGAACGAGATAGAAACCGGCGAAATCGATTACCAAAGCATCACGACCGATTTTGAAGAGTACAGCCAACCTGTCGTGAGACTCGTTGACGCGCTATTGAGCGACGGCGTCAAACGTGGGGCTTCGGATATTCACTTCGAGCCTGAGCAAGGATTTTTGCGTATCCGCTATCGCATTGACGGCGTATTGCGCCAAATTCGCTCACTGCACAAAAATTACTGGTCCGCGATGGTGGTGCGATTGAAGGTCATCAGCGGCATGAACATCGCTGAGTCCAGAGCACCGCAAGACGGGCGAATTTCGCTGACCCTGTCGGGCCGCTCAATTGATTTTCGGGTTTCCGCACAGCCGACGACGCACGGCGAAAATATGGTGTTGCGGATACTTGATCGGCAAAAAGGTATTGTCGCGCTTGAAGACCTGGGCCTTCAGGAGAATGAACTCAAGATGCTGCGATTGATGATCGCACGACCGGAAGGCATTATTTTGGTCACCGGCCCCACTGGCTCGGGAAAAACCACGACGCTCTATTCGATCCTGAATCATGTCAATACCGAGGGTGTCAACATCATGACGCTCGAAGACCCGGTCGAGTACCCGATGGCCATGATTCGCCAGACGTCGGTGAATGAGACCGCCAAACTTGATTTTGCGACCGGCATACGATCAATGATGCGGCAAGATCCCGACATTATTCTCGTTGGTGAGATCAGGGATCAGGAGACCGCCGAAATGGCGTTTCGCGCCGCGATGACAGGGCATCAGGTCTATTCAACGCTGCATACCAACTCAGCCATTGGTGCGATACCGCGCTTACAAGACTTGGGTGTATTGCCCGATATTATGGCGGGAAATATTATTGGGGTCGTCGCACAGCGCCTGATGCGACGCCTCTGCCAGCACTGCAAGGAGCCCTATCATCCGGAGGACCCGATGACCAAGCGCGTTCTTGGCGTCGACGATGGCTGGCGCGGCGAAATATTTCGCGCGGTCGGATGCATTCACTGCGACAACACCGGGTACAAGGGCCGCGTTGCCATAATGGAGCTGTTCAAAATGGACGGCGATATGGACGAACTTATTGCACGCCGCGCTACAGGCAGGGAATTTCGCGAAGCCGCGCGTAAAACCGGATTCCGCTCACTTGCGGAGGACGCGGTGGCACGTGTGCTCGATGGCCAAACTAGCCTTGAGGAAATTTCCCGCATTGTCGATTTGACGGATCGCATCGGCTAGGTAAATCAACGTGGCCTCCTTTTCATATCGCGCCATTGATGATGCCGGGCAGATCCTGTCCGGGAGCATCGATGCGACCAACGCGGTCGATCTGGAGTTGCGGCTGAAACGACTGGGACTTGACCTGATCACGTTTGAGTCGATCAAGAAGTCGGCGTTGATGCGGGCCAGCAAGGTATCCCGAAAGGAACTGATCACATTCTGCTTCCATATGGATCAGTTGATGCGTGCCGGTGTGCCCATCATCGAAGCGCTATCTGATCTGCGAGACACCGTCGACAACCCCGGATTCAGGCAAATCATTGCCAGTATCCTCGAAGACATTGAGGGCGGCCTGAAACTTTCCGACGCAATGGCAAGCCATCCGCAGGCATTTGATCAAGTCTTCATCGCCTTGATTCGAACCGGCGAGCAGGCTGGACAATTGCCGGAAGTACTTTCCAAGCTCTCTGAAAACCTCAAATGGCAGGATGAGCTCGCCGGCCAGGTACAAAAGGCGATGATGTATCCAATCTTCGCAGGGTCAGTGATTCTTGGTGTCGTTTTTATGTTGATGGTATTTCTTGTGCCTCAACTCGGCGTGACGATGCGAGCACTTACACAGAATCCTCCAGCTGCAACATTGGCGCTGATTGCCGTGTCGGCCGTGATGGCCAAGTACTGGTATCTATTCCTCGGCTCGCCGATCGTCATTGCCATCGCTTTTTTCGTCACGATAAGAACCAGCGAAGCCGCCAAGTACCGCGTCGATGCACTCATGTTGAAGCTGCCGATCATGGGGCCACTGATGAACAAGATCATTCTGGCGCGGTTTTCAACCTATTTTGCACTGATGTATCAATCGGGACTCGCGGTACTCGACTGCATCCATGTGTCGGAAAAAATTGTCGGCAATCGCGTGATTGAGGAAGGCCTTGTGCGTGTTGGCCGAGAAATCAACGAAGGCACCGGTATTACGCAAGCTTTCACCAATGTTCGGCTGTTTCCGCCGCTGGTCTTGCGAATGCTCAAAGTGGGGGAGACCACCGGTGCGCTCGACACCTCGTTACTAAACGTGAGCTATTTTTACAATCGCGAAGTAAAGGAGACGATGGGCAAGTTGCAAGAGATGATCCAACCATTGCTCACCGTGGTTTTGGGTGGCGTGATGATCGGTATTCTGGTAACGATTTTCTTGCCGATGTATGACGTAATCGCCAAAATTAAGTATTAGCTGGCACCTGTGCAAAAACATTTTCTGTACCTGACGAACGACAAATTGATCGCCCTGATCTGGAAGGGCGGCACCATCGTCGAGCGCGACGTGTTCGGTTCGACAGAACTAGGCATGAGCGATTTCACACAGTACATATTGCGGCACCGAACGATATCAACGTACATCATCACAGATCTTATCGAAGAGGATTTTCGACTCGATACCGTGCCGCACTTGCGTGGCGGCGATCTGGATGCCGTTATTGGGCGCAAGCTTGCACAACTCTATCGTGCCAGCCCGTTCCGGCATGGCATTGTCCAGGGGCGAGAGCCGGAGGGGCGCCGTGATGACAAAGTCCTGTATCACGCCGTCACCAACCCGGACATACTTAAGCCTTTGCTCGCCGCCATTGAGCACGCTGAGATTCCGCTGGAAGGCATCTATTCGTCCGCTGTGCTGTCCGGAAAATTATTGGAGGCGCTCAATTCTTTTTCTCAGCATACTTTGCTCGTGACCATCGTGCCCGATTTTGGTTTGCG
>JANMZU010000651.1:0-5894 GCA_031383585.1 Betaproteobacteria bacterium | reverse complement strand
TGACGCCGTCGAGTGGTCCGACAACATGTCGGGCAGCTCATGCAAGATCTACTCTGAAGAGGCCGCCTGGTCTACTGATGGAAAATTCGAGGGCGGCAATCTCGGCCATCGTCCCACCGTCAAGGGCGGCTACTTTCCTGTACCGCCAGTCGATCAATTGCAAGACATTCGTTCGGCGATGTGTACTGCACTTGAAGATGTCGGCGTCGAAGTCGAAGTACATCACCATGAAGTTGCAAATGCGGGCCAGTGCGAAATCGGCACCAAATTTGAAACCCTGGTCAAGCGCGCGGACTGGAATCAACGCCTGAAGTATGTCGTACAGAACGTCGCGCATAGCTATGGCAAAACGGCGACATTTATGCCCAAGCCGATCGTTGGCGACAATGGTTCGGGCATGCACGTTCACCAGTCCATCTGGAAAGACGGCAAAAATCTGTTCGCGGGCAACGGCTATGCCGGCCTCTCCGAGTTCGCGCTCTATTACATTGGCGGAATCATCAAGCATGCGCGCGCACTCAATGCCATCACCAATCCTGGCACCAACTCCTATAAGCGCTTGGTGCCGGGCTTCGAAGCGCCGGTAAAGCTGGCCTACTCGGCACGCAATCGCTCGGCTTCGATTCGCGTACCGTATGTGCAGTCAGACAAGGCGCGCCGCATCGAAGTACGTTTCCCGGATCCAACGGCCAACCCTTACCTTGCCTTTGCAGCGATGATGATGGCGGGTCTCGACGGCGTGCAAAACAAGATTCACCCGGGCGATCCTTCTGACAAGAATCTCTATGATTTGACGCCAGAGGAAGACGCAAAAATTCCAACCGTGTGTTCTTCGCTGGATCAGGCGCTCGATTACCTCGACAAGGATCGCGAGTTCTTGACGCGGGGTGGTGTGTTTTCAAACGAAATGATCGATGCCTATATCGAACTAAAAAATCAGGAAGTCACACGCTTCCGCATGACGACACATCCGATCGAATTTGATATGTATTACTCGTTGTAGAGCGCGAGCCGTGCCTCGCGCAGGATGCAACGCGAGAAACGGATTGTGTTTTTGAAAACAATCAAAAGGGCGGGACGACTCAATCGTGCCGCCCTTTTTCGTTTCTGTCCCTTTTGAAACAGAGAAATCCAAGGGGAATGGCAGCCAAACCAGCGCCAAATAACGAAAAAAGCTACCGCTTGTGGCTGTACCCCATGCAGACCACAAGTCGTTGTATTGCAAAAGAATTTTTCGAGTCGTATCCTGTAAGACCCCCTAACGCGAACTCACCGGGTGAAAAATCCGGCCTGCAACGCTATGAGCCGACTCGCAAATTCTGCTGCTGCCGTCATCTGGCTTGTACCGGCGTTGGTGCTTGCCCAGACATCGCAAACGATTTACAAATCGGTCGATGAGAGCGGCCGGGTAACCTATGCCAACTCGCCGATCAAGGGTGGCGCCAAAGTCAATCTCGAACCGTTGACCGTGCTCCAGTCGACCCCGGTCGCAGCGAGCACGAGTGCAATGGAAGCGCGCGCGATCCCAGTTGCAAAGGTCACCTCGGTACCGTCAGCCAGCTTCACCAATCAGGCAGCCACATCAACATTTTCCGCGACGACCCTGACGCCGACTTCGGCAACGCCTGGAAATCAACCCGCGCCAGCTAGAGTGGCTGCGCTCGACTCAGGTGACAAGATTCAAGAACAGTCTCAACGTCGCACAGACATCCGCCGGCGGATCCTGGAGGGCGAAATCCAGCTCGAAGAGAAATCCCTTGGGGCAGCGCGCGCGGCACTTGTGGAAGAGCAGGGTCGGTCTGGTGACATACGCACGATGCGCAGCGGCTATGCAGAAACTGCTTCGACCGTCACGGCGCAGAAGCCACTCATCAGTGCAATCGTTCGCGCGGCGATTGAACGGCACTTTGAGCGAGTGCGCCATTTGCAAGACGAGGTGGCGAAACATGAAAGTAATATCGCCGCGCTACGCGAAGAGATGGTCAGTAGGAAATCGTAACGCTCCTTTCGATCGGGTTGCCGATCGAGATTTGAGACGCCGAGGGTGATGAGCCTTCGGCGTTTTTTTTGCTCCGCCGCACTGCTGAAAGACGGTATCCTCAATCAGGCAATTGGCCGCTGCACACTGGCGCAGAACTTGCTTTTTATCTCCTTAACTTCGTCACACCAGAAAATGCGTAATCCTTTTTCATCGCCCCCAGCTGTATCGCCGCACTATGCCGGTCTCGACCTGCTCACGACAGCCGTCATCATTCTCGACCGTTCGTACGCGTTGAAATACGCCAACCCCGCCGCAGAGACCATGTTTGCCTTCAGTAATAAAAGTGCCCTCGGGCAACCATGCGCAAGATTGTTTTCAGCCCATAGCGGAAACGCTGCAATCTTTGCCATGCTTGATAAGGTCGTCAAAAACGATGCGGGTTTCAGCGAAAACGAACTGACACTTGAAACCGCCGCTGCAACCCTGCTTCACACTGCCTGCACCGCCACGCCTGCCGAAGGACAACGCCTGATCCTGGAGTTTCACCAGCAGGACCAGCAGATGAAAATTGTCCGCGAAGAGAAAATTCTCGAACATCAGCAGCTGAACCGTGAGCTGATCCGCAACCTGGCCCACGAAATCAAGAATCCGCTGGGTGGCATTCGCGGCTCGGCGCAATTGCTGGAGCGTGAGCTGCCGCACCCGGAACTCAAGGAGTACACGCAAGTCATCGTCATGGAGGCAGACCGGCTGCAGGCGCTGATGGATCGGCTATTGACGCCCCACCGGCTGCCAAAACTAGCATCCGTGAATATCCATGAAGTGCTCGAACGCGTGCTGGCACTGATATTGGCCGAGTATCCGGACGGCATCAAGCTCGTGCGCGACTACGACACCAGCCTGCCTGAGCTTATTGGCGAAAAAGAGCATCTGATTCAAGCGTTGCTCAATGTCGCCAGAAACGCTGCGCAGTCAATGAAGGGCCGGGGCGAGATTCGCGTCGCGACTCGTATCGCCCGGCAAGTGACGCTGGCGCGCGTGCGCTACCGCTACGCTATCACCGTCGACATTATCGACAACGGTCCCGGTGTGACCGGCGCACTACAGGACAAGATTTTCTATCCGCTGGTATCTGGGCGCGACGGTGGCACCGGCTTGGGCTTGTCGATTGCGCAGGATCTCGTCAACCAGCATCAGGGCATTATCGAATTCGACAGCGTCCCCGGCAACACGCGGTTTACCGTATTGCTGCCAGTACGCAATATTCCATCCACCCCGGAAACATCATAACTTTGTAGAAAGCGCTTCATGCGGCCAGTCTGGATCATTGACGACGACAAGAGCATTCGTTGGGTAATCGAAAAATCTCTCTCCCGCGAAGGCATCCTCTTCCGCTCTTTCGCGGCGGCGCAGGACGCACTGGATGCGCTGGAGGATAGCTCGCCGCAAGCGGTGATTAGCGACATCCGTATGCCTGGAGCCTCAGGGCTCGAATTCATGCAGCAGTTGAAGGCGAAGCTACCGGCTACGCCGGTAATCATCATGACCGCCTACTCGGATCTCGAAAGTGCGGTTGCGGCGTTTCAGGGTGGCGCCTTCGAATACCTGCCCAAGCCATTCGATGTAGATCACGCCGTCGAATTGATCCGCCGTGCCCTTGACGAATCGGTAAGAAAATCTCCCAGCGAAGAAATCGCCAGTAACGTGCCCGAAATTCTTGGCTCGGCGCCGACCATGCAGGAAGTGTTTCGGGCTATCGGCCGGCTTTCCCAGTCGCACGCCACGGTATTGATCACCGGGGAATCAGGCACCGGTAAAGAGCTGGTGGCACTCGCGCTGCACCGCCATAGCCCGCGCGCGGCCAAATCTTTCATTGCCATCAATACCGCCGCAATACCCAAGGACCTGCTGGAGAGCGAATTATTCGGCCATGAACGCGGTGCGTTTACCGGTGCGGCCACAATGCGGCGCGGCCGATTCGAACAGGCAGACGGCGGTACGCTTTTTCTCGATGAGATCGGCGACATGCCACCAGAGCTGCAAACACGTTTGCTGCGGGTCTTGTCGGACGGACAGTTTTATCGCGTAGGCGGTCACACCCCAATCACCGCGAACGTACGCGTGATCGCGGCGACGCACCAGGATCTGGAAGCAAGAGTCAAAGAGGGTTTGTTCCGCGAGGACCTGTTCCATCGCCTCAATGTCATTCGGCTGCGGCTGCCCTCGTTGCGCGAGCGGCGCGAGGATATTCCGCTTTTGTTGAAACATTTCCTGGCCAAGAGTGCCCGTGACTTGAATGTCGATGCCAAACGTCTCTCCGAGCCTGCTGTTGCGTTCCTGTCGCAGCAGGAATTCCCCGGCAACGTGCGTCAACTGGAAAACCTTTGCCACTGGATCACCGTCATGGCACCAGCACAAACAGTAGAAGTGCCCGACTTGCCCGCCGATATGCGCGGCACCGCCACTGATAAGCAAGCCGCGCCGGTAGACAGCAATTGGCGGCGTGCGCTGGAACGCGAAGTCACGGCCTCACTTGGGCGCGGGGAGAAAGAGATTTTCGACGGCCTCAACCGGTCGTTCGAAGCGGCGCTCATCAGCAAGGCGCTTGAACATACCGGCGGCCGCCGGATCGAAGCGGCGACTCTGCTGGGGATCGGCCGCAATACGCTGACGCGGAAGATTCAGGAGCTTGGGTTGGCTTCGGAAGGGTAAACGCTAATATTGGCGCGCTTTCTGGACCATTTTCGGTCTGAACGTGCCGCCGTATCTCTGAACGCACAGACCATTAGGCGACAGCGTTTAGCTTTGGCCGCTGGTAGTCTCGGCGCTGCCTATGTGCGCCATTGCACAGACGAATATCATCGAACGCTTGATATTGGGGTGGTGGGCGGCTTGCGCAGAAATGCGTTGTCCCGCGAACACAATCTATCAATCCCCCAGAACTGGAGTCTGAATCATGAATCGTACCAGGCGTCTCATTACCACTTCCGTCGCCGCCCTCGGCGCCTTCGCGTTGATTGGCGGCGTGATCGCGGCACCGAAAGCGAAGCATCACAACAACAACGGCAAGCAACTACTCGGCGAGAAGATCAAAAAGAACGGCAAGCATCAGATTGACAAGAAAGGGAACAACACCGTTTCAGTTGACGTCAAGGATGGAAAGATCGCAGCGTTGCATGTAAAGCATGTCAAAAAAGGTGATCTCCCGGTCAAGAAGTACAAGACTGCCAATAAAATGGCGCAAGCGCATGGGTTCCAACGTGCCTCTCTACAGCTAGCGCAGGCACAGTCGCTAGGCACCGTGTATATCGGCTATGCCTACTATGACGATTATGGTGACGAGGTAATCTACTGGTTCCCATATGAGATGATTTACGATGGCGACACCGGGGCGGTCGAGTACATTCCGATCTATTGATGACGGCCGGCGCGCGCGTTTAGCGACGGGACTCCAGAGCCGAAACCAAAGAGCTGGAAGTGAAGTGTCTCGCTCTGTATGGAACCGCGATCGCTACCACGCGCGACAGTTGTCCGAAAAATATTTTGAACCGTTCGAAACCTGCTTCAGTGTTGGCTTTCAAGTCTGCACTATCCAATCTAACTGGACTCTACTGGCCCTAATCCGAGATTGTCCATTAGGCGCACCTTCGGTGCTGCGCGGTCGCTGCCGGTGCATTGGGGGCCATTTTTGCCTCTCTTCGTTACCAATAGCTGTGCTATTGGTGCCTCAGTCGAGACAAAACTGACTCCCAACTGCACTCGGCATCAACTCGCGCCCTAATGGACAATCTCGGCTAATTGAAACTGCTCACAAACCCCCACCCGATCAGTACTAGCAGGATCAGGCCAAACGCGATCAAGCTATAGCCCAGGATCTTCGAGCCCAGCTTCATTGGTTTAGATGGTTCGTCGA
>JANMZU010000647.1:0-2816 GCA_031383585.1 Betaproteobacteria bacterium | reverse complement strand
CCGCTGAGATCGGGATTGACACGCCAACTTGGCAAAGCGCGATGGCCTGCCATCTCACGCGCCCGGAGCAGGCCATTGAGATCGCGCGTCAAGCGTTGGAGTTGGCCACAGCTACTGGCGATACCCTCGCCATAGCGTGGGCACAATTGACACTCGCCCTGACCGGCTATCGCTTGATTGGCGCAGACCTGGCTAAGCTGGAGTGCAATTTCGCGGAAGCGAATTCGAAAATGCAGGCCCTGGAAGATGCGAGAGGCTTGCGCCTTTGCGCGTTGGCTCCTGCGGTGTTGGCATCAAAGCGGGGCAACTGGGTGGAAGCCCTAGCACGATACGAAGAAGTACTGGGTTCATTTGATCTCGATACGCTCGACGAAGACAATTTCTACGCCTTCATCGGGCTCGCAACCAGCCACGTTTATTGTGGAAATCTGGCCGAAGGTTTGCGCTTCGGCTACGCCGGTGTGCAGCACGCGCAGCAACTTGGACTCATCGCGCAAGAAGTGGTGATGTGCCTGCCGCTGGGTGTGGCGTTGCTGGCGGCCCGCGATGTCGACGAATCCGCGATGCTGTTTGGCACCGCCGAACGGTTGTGCGAGAAAATTGACAGCCCGACCCTGCTCAAGACAGCGCGAATCAACCGCGCCATCGCTTTTCGCCGCCTGCACCGATTCTCTGAGGCCAAGCGCCTGGTACAACTGGTGCTCGACGATCCTGCGGCGATGATCGGTGGCCAGCCGTTTGCACATTACACGGCAGCCGAACTGCATATTCAACTCGGCGATCTCGACGAGGCAGAGAAACATCTGGCAGTGGCCCGCGAGCTCAACCGCGGCCCAGTCGTCTCGCTGCTGGATGAGGCCAAAACCGCCTATATTGCCGGTCTGCTCGCCAGCCGCAAGGGCGACGATGAGCTCGCCATTTTCGAGCTGGGCCGCGTGGCGGAGATGCTGCCCCAAGTATCCGCCTGGCGTTTTTCTGATCGAACCGCCGTCTACGATGAGCTCGCTGAAGTGTATGCACGCAAAGCGCGCTACTACGATGCTTACCTCACACAACGACGCAGCAGCGAGGAGTATCGATATAACGTCGACGTGCTCAACGACGTTCGCCATTTCTCGATGCAACTGCGCGCGGAAATGAATCGCGTGCAGGCCGAATTGCGGCGCACCGCCCAGGAGCGGCTCAGCCTGCAAAGCGAGCAGCGGCAACTCCGTGACGAAATCGAACGCACGGCAACTGAGGCCGCCAACCTGAAGGAAGCGGCTGCGACCGACAAGCTCACGGGCCTGCCTAATCGCCGCTACCTCGATGAAGTTCTGCCTGCTCTCCTGAAGCTACGCCAGCAAACTGCCACGCCGATGGCTATTGCCTTTATCGACCTCGATCACTTCAAGGACGTCAACGACCGCTACGGGCATTCGATGGGCGATCAAGTGCTGCGCGGCTTTGGTGAAATCACGCTGCACGCGACCCGCAACGCTGATGTCATTGGCCGCTACGGTGGCGAGGAATTTTGTATAGCGATGAGCGGTTGCGGCCCGGAAGCGGCAGCCAAGCGCATGCGGGCGCTGCTGTTGGTGTTCGCCAATCGGCATTTTGTCGTGGGTTCACAGGACCTTGTGGGAATCACATTTTCGGCCGGTATTGCGGTTTATCCCGACGATGGCGTCGACCTGGAGGGCTTGCTGGCGACTGCAGACCGACGCCTGTACGAAGCAAAGCGCGCCGGACGCGCCAGGGTGCAAGAGCGTGATTTCCTGTTGGCGACAACCAGCAACGCCCCTTAAACAGGCAATTCAAACAGCGGGCTTGTCTGTCAAAGCGAGCAAAGCGAAGCTCACCAGCCAATGCGTGGCGATAAATTCGCCGCTGGTGACGTACGGCAACGCCGCCGCAATGTGCTGCGATGCAGCCTTATTGAAAGCGGTGCGGTGCTGCGGCAATCTCAAGGCAAGCCCGCGAAGGCACCAAGCCCGCGACAAGTTCAATCCATCGAGGTGCACGAGTTGTCCATCATGTCGGGAACCCACGATAACCGGTGTCATCCAGGTTGCGAGTGATTTCGCGGTTGGTGCGAACCGGCCCCACCAGTTGACAAAATTATCACCGTGGACCGCGCTCATCAACAGCGCTTCGCACAGGCCAGGGGAAAGGAAATCACTACCGCCGGGTTCGTAATGCGCAGGGTAGCGTTCGTCACCATCAAACCAGCGTCGCGCAGCAACCGCCAGTGCGCGCTGCATGGCGGTGTCACCATGCTCACGTACATACCGCATTGCCAGGATCATGGCAAAGGCGCTGTTGGCATGGGTCCCGGCCCGCTGCGGATAGTGTGACAGGGGCAAGAAACGTTGCCAGCTTGCGAGGATCAGCTTGGTGAGCGGTGCAATGCTGGCACCCCACCGCCGTGCAGCCGCATGCTTGTTGGCGTAAGCGAGCAGCACAACATGCAACTGCAGTAGCCACGCCCATCCATAGGGCCGCTCAAAGCCGGGGTTATTTTGCAGGTAGCGCAATTCAGCGCGACCATTGTCGGCTGTGAATCGTGCGGCGAAGTGCCGATGGATTGCCGCACGTTGCGGCAGTTTTGGATGCAGCTGCAGCAGGCGGATCAGCGACCAATGCATATGCACACTTGAATGCCAGTCGTAGCTACCGCAGAAAATGGGATGACGCTGATGCGGCAGATCGCCATCTTCGTCACTCCGCTGCAAGTGCTGGGCCGCATAGGGATAGAGCTGATCAATCGCGCGCAACGCGCAGTCGGCAAAAGCGGTGGCGTCTTCTAGCGATAGGCCTGCTTCTAAAGGTTGAGG
>JANMZU010000632.1:0-3118 GCA_031383585.1 Betaproteobacteria bacterium | reverse complement strand
CGCAGGAACAACGCCCAGATGGCCAAAACCATTTTGATCGTTGATGATGACCCGCATATCCGCGAGGTTCTGGCCTTTGCTTTGGAAAAGGCGGGCATGAAAAGCCGCGTGGCGGAGGATGGCGAGGCGGCGCTGGCGGCGGTGGCGCATCAACGCCCCGATCTGGTGATCCTCGACATCAACATGCCAAAGATGGATGGGCTAGAGGTGTGCCGCCGATTGCGGAGTAAAAGCGATATACCGATCCTGTTTCTGTCGTCGCGTGATGACGAGATTGACCGAGTGCTGGGCATCGAACTGGGGGCGGATGATTATGTCGTTAAGCCCTTTTCCCCGCGCGAAGTCGTGGCGCGGGTGACCGCGATACTGCGGCGCAGTGCGGGGAAGGGTGTAGGTGCACCAGCAAGTTCGGGCGGTGTGTTGGAGCATAACGGCCTAAGCCTTGATCTCGACTGTTGGAGAGCGAAATGGCGCGGCCTTGATATTGCGCTGACCGTCACCGAGTTCGGCATGTTGCGCGCACTCGCCAACGCGCCGGGCCGTGTGCTTAGTCGCGATATGCTGATCGATCAGTTGCACGGCCCAGGCTTTGCCGTCACCGACCGCACCATCGACAGCCATATCCGCAACCTGCGCGGCAAATTTGCCAAAGCAGGGTGTGATGACTTGATCGAGACGCGGGCGGGGCTTGGTTATAGCATCGGTGCATGTGGCGGAACCGGATGATCGCGTCGGTCAAAGCCGTCCTCAAAGAGCACTGGCCAAAGCTGCGGCTGCGCACGATCTTGCTGGGGGTGCTGTTGTTTGTTGCGGGGCTGCCGGGCGTCGGCGCAATTTTCCTGCGCGTTTATGAAAATACGTTGGTGCGGCAGACCGAGGCGGAGTTGGTCGCGCAAGGGGCGACCTTAGTTGCTGCTGCGGGTGGGCGTTTTCCAAAAGCTGAGCCAAAGCCGGTGCAAAATTGGGGTCGTGCGGCGGAATATGATGAAGAGCAGCCCAATGACTATTATCTGCCAGAGCCTCCCGCGATCGACCTCAGCCGTGAAAACATCCTGCCCGAACGACCAGCTCCTATAACCGCCAGTGTGCCAGTTACAACCCAATCCCAAGCCTTGGCTGCCAGCCTCGCGCCGCTGATTGAACAAACGCAGCGGACAACCTTGGCCTCGATCATGTTGCTTGATGCCAACGGCACTATCCTCAACGGTCGCGGGAAAGGGCAAAGCTTTGCAGAGCTTCCCGAGGTCAAATCAGCACTTGCCGGACGCAAAGCGATGGTCTTGCGCCGCAACGCTGCTTACCAGCCGCAGAGCATCTTCAGTTGGCTGTCCCGTGCCGCTGCTGTTCGTATACACCATGCACGACCGATTATTAGCGACGGCAAGGTCGAAGGCGCCATATTGCTGTCGCGTTCCAGCCGCGCTTTGTTCAAAGGGCTGTATCAGGATTGGGGCAAAATCACGCTCGGCATTGCGCTGATCTTTGCCACATTGGTGTTCCTCAGCCTGCTGCTCCACCGCGCGATAGCTAAACCGATTGAGGCGTTAAGCGTGGCGACACGCCATGTTGCGGTCGGCCAAGGGCAAGTACCCGATGTGCCACCGACTGCGGCGATAGAGATTCAGGCACTGTACGAAGATTTCGCAGTAATGGCCGAGGCGATCAGCCGCCGGTCGCGCTATCTGCGCGATTTTGCAGCGGCGCTTAGCCATGAATTCAAAACGCCTTTGGCTGGAATCAGAGGCGCGATTGAACTGCTCGAAGATTATCACGGGCGGATGAGCGATGATGAGCGCAACCAGTTTTTAGGCAACATCTCGCAAGATGCAGATCGGCTTTCGGCATTGGTCGGGCGGTTGATGGACCTCGCTCGCGCCGACATGGCGCAGCCTGAATTGGAAGCAGCAACAGCGCTTGCACCCGTGATCGCCAAAGCAGCGGACGCGATGCGCAGCACCGTCTTCGCGGTTGCGGCCGAAATGGAGGACGGAGAAGTTAAAGCGGCGGTCGATCCAGCAGCGCTCGAAAGCGTGCTCGTCACGTTATTGGATAATGCCGCACAAGCCGGCGCGACCGAAGTCCGCATGTCCGCGACTGGCAAGGGCCGAGATGTTCAGTTGACGGTGTCGGACAACGGCCCCGGTATAGCACCTGCGGACCGCGAACGCCTGTTCGAACCCTTTTTCACCACACGCCGCGCCACCGGCGGGACCGGCCTTGGCCTCGCCATCGCGCGTGCCTTAATAGAGGCGCATCGCGGGCGGCTGGAACTGGTCGAGACAGAAAAAGGGGCGGCTTTCAGGATTCTAATCCCGTCGGCCACCCTACTCTAAATTAGATTCGCTTCGATCAATCCGACGCTAGTTTCACACCGGTCCGGATCGCAACACTGCGTCCACCACTTTCGGCAATCCGCGCGGCGACTTTTGTTTCGGCGCTCGCTTGCGCCCGCGCTTCGCATTTTTTCTTGTCCATACGCTCGCGTGCACCAAGTGTGCCGTTGCTGCTGCAAACAGTGCGGACAGCGCGTGCTACGCGGGTTTGTAGTTCTGCTTGGTCTGATGGGTCGGCGAGGTCAAGGTCACGCACGGTGACGTCTACACTGCGTTCTTGCGCCAAAACGGGGGTCGATAGAACCAGTGCTCCCGCACATAAGGCAAGCGATATCAGAGCTTTACTGTTAAGCATGATGAACGTCCTTTTTGATATGGCCGCAGTTTTTACGCGGTCCATCGGGAGGGAGAGGGTGCAAGCCGGAACCGGAAAACTGGGGAGCCTTTCGAAACCCGACTTGCCAGCGTCATTTGCCCCAGCTGTATTACCTGTGCATGACAGTTTCGACAAAACTGCGTGACACTCGACCGTTCGACAAACGACGCGACCAAATGCGTACATGTTGCGATGAACGCCATAAATGAGGAAAGCGTTGCAATAAAACCATTAGCCCTGAGCCCGTCGAAGGGCGTCTCACGGAGCAGAGCTACATTGAAAAGCGTGCTTCGACGGGCTCAGCACTAACGGTTTAAGTTGGAGTGGGCCTGTGTTGCTACGAAAAAAAGCGCGCCCCGCGAATCAAATCAATCCGGCAAGCGGACTCGATGGATCGGCATACATGCGG
>JANMZU010000614.1:0-7404 GCA_031383585.1 Betaproteobacteria bacterium | reverse complement strand
CGGAGGTGCGGGCATTGGCGCAACGCAGCGCGGCGGCGGCCAAGGAAATCAAGGAACTCATTCACAACACAGTCGACCAAGTGGGCGAAGGTACCAAGCTGGTAAACGAAGCCGGCAACGCCATGCAAGGTATCGTGGTCGGTATCCAGCAGGTTACGGAAATCATCAACGAGATTTCGGTGGCATCAAACGAACAGGCAACTGGCATTGATCAGGTGAATCTGGCCATCATCCAGATGGAGGACGTGACCCAGCAAAATGCAGCACTTGTCGAAGAGGCCGCCGCAGCCGCGGAATCAATGCGCGAGCAGGCGGAAGCGCTTTCCGAATTGGTTTCAAGATTCAAACTGGATGACTCGAAACTTCGTGAAGAGCAGACACGCGCACGCCGTACTGCTGCCCTCGCCGACAGCGGCCCCGCGAAAGCCAGCAGCACACGGGTCAGCGTACCTGAGAGCCGCAACAAAGCGACCGCGCTGCCCAAGGATCTGGACGGCGAATGGGAAGAGTTTTGACCAAACGCGACACCGCACTGCAACCGCGAAAGCATTTCAATGTCAACTTCGAAGAGAATCCGGGAAGAAACCCGCAAGCCACAGGAATTTCTCACATTCACGCTGGGTGACGAGGAATATGCCATCGACATCTTGAAGGTTCAGGAGATTCGCGGTTACGACTCGGTCACGCGGATCGCCAACACACCAGCCTTTATCAAGGGCGTTATCAATCTGCGGGGTTTGATTGTGCCTATCGTGGATATGCGTATCAAATTTAATCTGGGCGAGCCGGTGTACAACGAATTTACCGTTACCGTTATCCTGAATCTGGGCAAACGCGTGATCGGTGCTGTGGTTGATTCCGTTTCCGACGTGATCTCATTAGCTGAGGAAGATATCCACCCGGCGCCGGAGTTTGGCACCTTCGATATGCAATATCTGCTGGGCCTGGCCGCCGTAAACGAGCGGATGCTTATTCTTCTCGACATCGAGCGCCTGATGAGCAGCACTGAAATGGCACTAATTGACCAGAGCGCAGCATGAGCCGCGTCGACGGACATGCAATTGGCGAGTCAGCCCCCTCGTCGACGCAAGCAAAATTGCTTGCATTACAGGAACTTGTTCGAAGGGCGGCCTCCCAGGTCGATTCAGCGCATAGTGAAATCGGCGAAACGCGCGCGATACTTAAGGATGCGGTTGAACAGCTAATGCCGGCCTTCACGGCGCTTCGTAACACTGAGCAAGCAGATGAATTGCGCGACGCACTGTCCGTAGACCAGATTCGTGCGGTCCGGGCCAGCGGCTCCGCGTTTTCCGCCTTGCAGTTCCAGGATATTTCTGACCAATTGCTTGCTCACGCGCAAGTGCGCCTGCAACGGCTTCTTGCTGAAGTGGAAGGCGTCGCGACCGCGCTGGGTAGTGGCGACGCCGAGCCATCGAAAATCGATACCTTGATGCAAATGATTTCAACGGCAAACGACAATCTGGCGGCACTTGATGTCTCGCTTGTCAAGCCGGTTGGGAAAGCGCATCTTGGGACCGGCGACATGGAGCTCTTCTAGCGTCACGACGCAATAATCTAACGCGAGTCTTACCACTCGTTCTCACCCTTCATTTGTAGAGCTGTCCAATGAAAACTATTCTTACCGTTGACGATTCCCCTTCAATCCGACAGATGCTCGCCTATGTACTTAGCAGCAATGGCTATCAAGTCATCGAAGCCGGCGACGGAGAAGAAGGACTGATGCTGGCAAAGGCAAACCAGGCAGACCTGGTCCTCACTGATCAGAATATGCCCAAGATGGACGGTATAGGGCTGATAAAGGCGCTACGTGCGCTGCCTGCTTACAAGCAAGTTCCAATCATGATGCTGACAACGGAATCTTCGCCCGCCCTGAAACAGCAAGGGCGCGACGCAGGGGCAACCGGGTGGATGGTTAAACCGTTTGACCCCGAGAAACTTCTCGAAATGCTCAAGAAAATTCTCGGTTGAACTGGAACTGACCCACGGTTAACGCGGCATGGCACTCGATATTTCACGCTTTGCAAAAGCCTTCTTTGAAGAAGCTCAGGAGCATATCGCCTCACTTGAAAAATTGCTCGTGGCTGTCGACATTCGTGCGCCGGATGACGAAACCCTGAATGCGATTTTTCGGGCGGTACACTCCGTCAAAGGCGGAGCAGCTGCATTTGGGCACCGCCACCTGACCGAATTCACTCACGATTTCGAAACCATTCTCGACCGCGTCAGAAAACACCAGCTCGCGCTCACCAAGCCGATGGTCGACGTGTTTCTCAAGGCAGGCGACGCGATCGGCGACCATATCGATGCGCTATCGCAAGATCGCCAGCCAGATCTCGACGTCATGTCGCGCTTGCGGCAAAGCCTGCTTGATGTCGGCATTGACGCGCCGGTACCGCTGGCCGAAGCAATGCAGGCAAACACACCCCGTTATCGAATTACGATGCAGCTTGACCGAGCGCAATTCAGCGACGACGCGGTGGATGCCTTAAAGGACGACATTGCCGGACTTGGACAAGTCTCAGGCACCGCAGTCATCGCCATAAGCGAGCGGACCACTTCATTTTCATTCGCACTCGACGCAGATATCGAGGCCGACGAACTGCGCGAGAGCCTCGAGTTTTTGGCGCCCGCGGACGCCATTGACATTGAGGAGCGCGGCACAGATTTAGTGTTTCCAGTACCTGCCGCTCCCCATATTGCTGACGATCCGGATGGCGATTTCGGATTTTTCGCACCTTTGCCCGCTGCTATCGTCGAGCCAACATCTGTACCTATTGCGGCGACCCCAGTTGCAGATGCAGACATCCACCTGTCGTCACTTGTTGATGCAACATCCATCCGTGTCAATGTCGCCAAGGTTGACCAACTGATCAATCTGGTCGGCGAGCTGGTAATCGCCGAGGCTATGGTTGCGCAAGCGGCTTCAGGCGTCGACACCAATCAAAATACGCTGCTAGCCGATGGCCTTGCGCAGCTGTCGCGAAACACCCGCAATCTTCAGGACGCCGTGCTGGCAATTCGCATGATGCCGATCAGCTTTGTGTTCAGTCGATTACCTAGGCTGACGCGCGATCTCGCCGATCGCCTCGGCAAGGAAATCCAACTAGAAATGCAGGGTGAGGACACTGAACTTGACAAAAGCGTGATCGAAAAAATCGCCGATCCGCTTACGCATCTTGTCCGCAATGCTCTTGATCATGGGATAGAGACGCCGGAACAGCGTGTCGCCGCCGGAAAACCGCGCGCCGGTTACCTGGTCGTCCGTGCTGCCCACCAAAGCGGCAACATCGTTATCACTGTGACAGATGATGGCGCCGGACTGAATAGAGAAAAAATAATCACCAAGGCGCGTGAAATCGGCCTCGAAGCCGACGATGACTGGCACGATGACGATATCTGGCGACTCATATTCACACCGGGATTTTCGACTGCAGCCTCGGTGACTGATATTTCTGGCCGCGGCGTCGGCATGGACGTTGTCTGGCAAAACGTGCACGCCCTCGGCGGCAAGATCGACATCGATTCGACCCGCGGCGAAGGCACGACGATGACCATTCGGCTGCCGCTAACGCTGGCAATTCTTGATGGCATGTCGATCTCAGTTAGTGGCGAAACCTACATTCTGCCGCTGGCCAGTATCTCGCATTCGGTGCAACCGCTAGACGCCGACATCAAGACCGTAAACGGCGCCAAAGTTGTGCTGGTTCGGGAAGAGTACATTCCAATCACTTCACTGGCGGAGCTTTTCAATTTAACGGCATCTCCCGAGGGCACCGGCATTCTTGTCATCCTCGAAGTGGACAATATGCGCACCGCGCTTCGCGTCGATGAACTCGTCGGCCAATTGCAAGTTGTGCTGAAAAGCCTTGAAGCCAATTATCGTCGCGTAAAAGGTGTTTCCGGGGCGACGATACTTGCGGACGGACGGGTAGCGCTCATTCTTGATGCCGCATATCTGGTCAGCATCGCGCATTCGACGGCACGCGAAATCAGTGACTTTGCAGGCGCATATCGTGGCGACTAGGACGCTGCATAGAGATGCCATCCTGAGGCGCACCGAATCGGGCACCACGAAGATGCGCGCCCGAACCACCGATGTTTCGCCGAAGCTTCGTTCAGTCTTATTCATCATCGACGGCGAGCGCACGCTTAGTGATCTGCTTGATCGCGCCGGTAGCCTCGGGGATCTGCTCTACTCGCAGATTGGCACTTTGCTTGATCTCGGTCTGATTCAGTCTGACGATGTCGGGTTTGACGGCTCAGACGGCGGGGCGCCAGACGCAACGGCACCGATCAAGCGAAAATTTGCCACCAGCGCTGAGGACCTGCCACCCATTGTTGCGGCAAAAATGCAACTTCTGTTGCGACTGGAAACAACCAAGAGCGTCGATATTGATCTGCTCGGCGCCGAATTGCTGGATGCCAAGACGCTTCGCGACCTTGCTTTCACCGCTAAAGTGGTCACCAATAAATTGGCGATCTCGGTAGGGACCGAGCGGAGCCAGAAATTCTGGGCGGATGCCAAGGAAATCCTCACCGCGTGGCGAGACCTGTCTGCGAAAGAGGCTCAATGAAAATTGACCGCGGCGCACCGTCGGACACGAACGCAGCTGCCTTCAAAAGCTTTCCGTTTTCTGATGCCGACTTTAGCCGCCTGCAACGAATGATTTTTGATTTTGCTGGCATCTCCCTCAATGCCAACAAGAAACCGATGGCCTACAGCCGCCTGACGAAGCGGCTTAGGCAACTCAATCTCTCTACCTTCGGCGAGTACCTCGATTTTGTGCAGTCGAGCGGTGACGACGAGCACGTCAGATTTATCAATGCCCTCACCACCAACCTGACGTATTTTTTCCGGGAGCCGCATCACTTTCCGATAATGGTCGATCATTTGATGGCAATGACCACGACCGAACCGCTGGTGGTTTGGAGTGCGGCCTGCTCGACGGGGGAAGAACCATATTCAATCGCAATGGCTGTCATTGAAGCATTTGCCAGCGACGCTCCGCCGATACGCATCATCGCATCAGACCTTGATACCGAAGCACTGGCGGCAGCAGCACGTGGTGTGTATTCGATGGAAAAACTCGCATCGCTATCCCCCCAGCGCCTGAAGAAATTTTTCCTCAAGGGCGCGGGTGCGCAAGCCGGATATGCGCGCATTCGTCCCGAGGTGCAGCGGCTGGTGGAGTTTCGTCAGGTCAATCTGCACGAAGGCCCCTGGGACATTGACGGACCGCTGGCGGCAATTTTCTGCCGTAACGTGATGATCTATTTCAACAAGGCGACGCAGTCGAAGATCTTGGCGCGATTCATGCCGTTGCTGCGTCCGAACGGTTTGCTGTTTGCGGGCCACTCGGAAAATTTCTTCTACAACGCGGGCGACATTTTTCGCAGCCGTGGCAAGACCGTTTATGAATTGGCGAACTGACGGCCATGGATAGCAGTGACAACAAGCGCACCGAGAATTATCCAACCCGATATTTCGACCGGCACTTTGGTCTCGAAGCGGCAAAAATTCTGCCCGGTGAGTACTTTGCGACCGACAAAAACATGGTGCTCGTCACCGTCCTGGGCTCGTGCGTGACGGCGTGTCTGCGCGACAGCCGAGCGGGCGTCGGCGGAATGAATCACTTCATGCTGCCGCGAAGCGAACAGGACCCTGCCAATCCGATTTCCATGTCGGCGCGGTACGGAACCTTCGCGATGGAAATCCTGATCAATCAGTTGCAGAAGATGGGCGCTCGGCGTGAGACGATGGAGGCAAAAGTTTTCGGTGGCGGCAACGTGCTGCGTGGATTTACAGTCAACAGCATCGGTGAAGCCAACGCCAATTTCGTGACCGAATACCTGCATAACGAAGGCATCAAGATCGTTGCCAAAGACTTGCTCGGCGTGAATCCACGCAAACTGTATTATTTCCCAAGTACGGGTAAAGTGCTGGTCAAGAAAATTAAGGAACTCCACAACCATACGATTGTGGAACGTGAAAGTGAGTACAACCTGCGTCTGCGCAACGTGGTCGTGGGTGGTGACGTGGAGATATTCAAGTGAAAATCAAAGTACTGGTAGTCGACGATTCGGCGCTGATCCGCAACATTCTCAAAGAAATCATCAACGAGCAATCCGACATGATGGTGGTCGGCGCAGCACCTGACCCGCTGGTTGCGCGCGAAATGATTCGTTCGCTGAATCCAGATGTGCTGACGCTCGACATTGAGATGCCCAACATGAACGGGCTGTCATTCCTCAAGCGCTTGATGCGGGTGCGGCCGATGCCCGTCGTCATGCTGTCGTCGCATACGCAGGAGGGCTCTGATATTGCGTTCCGGGCGCTGGCCATGGGTGCCGTTGACTTCGTCGGCAAACCGGTCGCTGGTGAATCGACCGACGACGACTACGCACAAGTTATTGTCGAGAAGATTCGCGGTGCCTATGCGGCACGCGACAAAATTGAGCCACTCGACATCAACCGCGCCGTTGATGCCGATGAAGTGTTGCCGATGTTGGGCAGCGCTGCCACGGTACAAAATCGCGTGATCGTCATCGGCGCGTCAACCGGCGGCGCTGAAGCACTGAAAGACATTCTGGTCGCCGTACCGGAAGACTGTCCGCCGATCCTGATCGCGCAGCACATGCCTGGTACGTTTACCAAACTCTTCGCCAAGCGTCTGGATGGTCTATGCAAGATCACGGTCAAGGAGGCGGAAGACAACGAAGCAGTTTTGCCTGGTCACGCCTATGTCGCGCCGGGCGGATTTCACTTGCGGCTGGAGCGCTTCGGGTCACGCGGATACGGTATCAAGATCGGCAGTGATGCGGCCGTTAATCTGCACCGTCCGTCGGTCGATGTCCTGTTCATGTCGGCGGCAGAATCGGCCGGTGCGGATGCTATCGGGGTCATTCTCACCGGCATGGGAAAAGACGGTGCACACGGGCTACTGGCAATGCGCAAGAACGGCGCATTCACAATTGCACAAGATGAAGCCAGCTCGATCGTATTCGGTATGCCGAAAGAAGCCATCGATATTGGTGCGGCGGAAATGGTCGCCCCGCTCAACCTCATCGCACGTCGCATCATGAGCAATTTGGCAGGCATCGGAAATGATGGCGGCGGCGCAAATGGCGGGCTCAAGACGAATGAGTAGCGGGTGATTGCGGTCGCTTAGAATGGCTATCGACGCGGCCTGCAGACATAAAACGCCTGAAAACCCGCATCACTGCTAGAGTTTGAAAAACTGCGGGGCGTGAGCTCAGGAGTTTAGAGGCACAATTGATTTGGCATCCTAGCCGGTCACCCTCGGTCCAGCAAACACACGGCCTCAGCAGCAATGCCCTCACCCCGTCCGGTAAAACCCAGCCTCTCAGTCGTCGTCGCCTTCA
>JANMZU010000613.1:0-6859 GCA_031383585.1 Betaproteobacteria bacterium | reverse complement strand
ACATCGCCTTTAAGAATATGCAGGTCAGTACCGCATATCGTCGTCTTCGTGACCTTCACGATTGCATCGGTCGGCAACTTGATGGTCGGCTTGGGACGATCTTCCAGGTTCTTGTGGCCGGGGCCGTTATACACAAGCGCTTGCATGTTGGGTCTCCTATTCAACCGGGTTGGTTGCACACGTGCGTGTGCAATTGTGAAGCTTGCACGCAATGCGGCGCGCGTGTCTGTTCGTCGCCGCACATTTAGACATTCGCACGTCCCGTCAGCGTTTTCGGCCCCCAAACCATGACAACCAGCACGGCGGTGCAGGCCAAGACTATGCCGCCAAGTCGCATGTCGAAGTACGAGCCGTAAATCGGAAACAGCATGTAGGTCAGGTTCAATGTGGCGTGAAACAGGGCCGCAGCAAATACGCTTTTTTCGGTGTTGTTGTACAGCCAGACGATCAGAACGCGCAGTGCCAAAGCGTACAAACACCACCACGCAATCCATGCGGGCGATCTGTGGCTCAGTAGCAGCGGCACGAGATGCCATACGACACCCACCGCGCCCAAGACCAGGCTGGCTTGCAATGCACCCCATCGTTCTTGCAAAGGGTCAGTGGCGTAGCCCGACCAGCCCAGCTCTTCGCCCAACGCAGCCGCAAAGAAGGCGATGAGCATCAACAGCGTCGGCCACACCTGAATATCAGGTGCTGGAAGCGGCATGTCCATCCAGCGCATCAGTCCGTACACCACGACGTTGACTGCGAACATTAAAAACAGAACGGGCACGTACCAGCGTTTTGCCTTGATACGTTTGTAATCAAATGATCGCTTGAGCAACCCAAGCACGCCAGTTGCTCCACGCTCTTTATAAACAAGAATCAAAGCCGCCAACATAGGGCAAAAAGCAGCCAGCGCGCTCACCGAAAGACCTGGCATCAATTGCATTTCCGTCACCGCAGCAAATACCCAAAAGGCAGTCGAGAGCAGGAAGACCAGCGCGAAAAACTTCAGCAGTAATTTTCCTGAAACTTGGGTGATCAAGAGCTTGTCTGTCATGGCCCTAAGTCCTTAACCAGCTTCGCAATCTCGGCAATGACCTCATGGTTTTGGCCGACTAGTGCATGGCCGCCCTCGTTAAAGCCGATAAATTTCGCGCCTGCAATTCGACCAGCCGTGTACTGCGCGTTGGCGTAAGTGCCAAAGCCATCATCACGCGCTGCCATGATGAGGGTTGGCAAACGCAGGGTTTCCAACGGAAAGGACACGAGGCTTGCCGCCACCGCCATGTCGCCCGCTATTCCAGACTGACGCGTCGACAGCGGGAGGATATTGCCCAGTATGGCGGCTATTCGCGCGCGTTCTTGCGGGCTCGCCCCTACAACCAATTCAGGCGGCGTCCCCAACACATACCGGATCATCTGTGTGGGGGCTATATGCAGCCCAGCCCACAGAAAAAAGTCTGACGTAAACAAACCTGCGAGCACCTTGTTGACCCAAGGCGACATCGGCGTGGCAGAGTTGGCGACCGCATCCGGTTTAAAGGCTAACGGCGCAAGCACTATCAGTGCGCTGACCCGCTCAGGATAAGCAATGGCCATTTGCGTTGCCGATGGCGCACCTGCTGAACCACCGAAAACAGCCGCTCGCTGGATGCCGAGGGCGTCAAGCAGGCAGACATGCGCTTTGGCTTGCGCAGCCGGTGATGCATCAGCAGGCATGGGAGTCCGCAGAAAGCCAAAGCGCGACATTGCGATCACGCGGATACCCTGCCGGGCCAGCGCGCCTGCGAAAGCCATGCCCTGATCGTGTCCGCCGCCGCCGTGCACGACCAAGAGGACAATGCCTTTACCCGCCTCTTGGTATTCAATCACGCCGCAGCGTGTGGTGACCAAAACGCTGCCCTGCGCGGTACGTGCATGCGCCGCTTTGATATCGCTGTTAAAGCGCCACCAGATAAGTAGCACCGCGAGCGAGAGTGTGAGGACAATCACGCCTGAGACGACAAATTTCGTGGCGACCCTCATGACCGCTGACCTTGCCTTGAATCAGCCCTTATCACTGGTGAACGCGAGCAGTACGTCCAAGACCCAATAAACGCCAGCGCAGAAAACGCAAGAACGTCATGATCACTTAACCCGGGCGATGTCATCCTGCGCAGACTTGAGGTCGGCCGGGACGATGCCTTCTTCCCAGACTTGCTGACCGCAAAACAACGGGAACTCTATTTCAGCAAAATTGATTTGGCGCACAACATGACCCGACTCTTCTGCGCCAGCGACATAACTGGCAGCCAGCGCATGACACAAGTGGGGCTCACTGGCATCAGGATGCCCCTGGACCAGAAAAATGTTTTTGCTCATTACTTTACTAATTTGGTAGGTAGAGAGTGCTCGGATGAAGCCAGCGCAACCCGATCAGGCGGTGGCGGATACCGGTAGATGGTTTCGTTCAGGTAACGCGCGACTTCGGTGATGTCAGCCTCGCTCCACTGCAAGCCTGCGTTGCCCTGCCACCGACGAACCTGAAACTTCAGGCTGTCCCAGTTGTGGGCTTGCTTGTCATTGCGCCAGTGCATTTGTTTGGTATGACAGCTGATGCAGTGGGTGGTGTAGAGCAACTCGCCACGCGTCTGCACGGGCGGCAGCTGGGCGTGAGATACAGCGCCATGACCCGCAAGCGCCATAAACGCAAGAAGCGCCATGAATGGTTTTGGCAATTTCGTCATACGTGGCCTCCGGAGCATTCAATCGCAAGGACTTAAAGAATCGTGCACCTGCCACGCCGCGTCTGTGCGTCAACGTACATTGAGCCGTTATGAAGGCGCAACGGCCGCCACCGGTGCATCGCGTTCAATACATCCCGTCAATCAGTTCGATCACACGATCACAGCATGCAGGCTGAGGCCGTGGGCATTGGCGCACAGCGCTGAGGATTCATGGCTTCCCCGGGGATGACGCAGTGCGAGCTGCAGGCTCAGTACTTTCTGGCCCGCACGCGGTCAGCGGGCAATGCCAAGTCGCGAGGATGAGGTGATTGCGGCAGCACCACCTTGATTGCGCGGGAGTTGTGGGCTCTGGCTCCCTCCCAGCGCTACCTAATTTGCAGGACTACAAACCCACCGATTATCAAGGCCGCCGCGATCACAGCGAAAATCACCCAGCGGGAATCCGCTTTTTTTCCCGCCTGGATGCTTGCCGATTGTCGAATCAAGTCCTCCACATCGGTGCCAGCCGTTGGGTCGGTCGAGGCTTGCAATAGCGCCATGGTCTTGCGGATCATCTGATCGTCGAATTGATATGGGTCGAAAGACTTGTATCCGCCCTCATCAAGCAAGCGATTCATTTTCTTCTCAATCGGTACAAATTTCATCGCCCAATCCGAGTACGACAGCGCGGTGATGACTTTGCGGGACAGGAGCAAGATGTCTTTATGCCGATCGTCTGACTGCAGGCGTGCGTAGAGTGCATCGACGGCTGCTTCATTGCCTTCCAGACACTGAAAAAAGCAGCCATCCCCAAAATACAAAACACCGACCAAACCATCGCGCCGGTTGTTGATTCGCGATTTCGAGAGAATACGGGCGACGTTTGGCTCTATACCCATCTTCAGTCCCGAAGGCGTGAAAGTTGAACGGCTAATGTAGATTATCTGGATCAGTGATTGCATTTATTGTTCTCGTTTCCTGTTTTATTTCCATCAAAACCATCGTCTCGGCCCAAACCGGACTTTGCGCCGGCAGATCCAATCGGGCTGATCATCTGTGACACGAGGCGAACCCGCCGCACGGCATGCATGTGCTGCACAGTAAGCAGACGGGTAGTACTTCGCTGGGCGCGTTACCGTTATGGCAGAGTCGAAGCAGGTTCTTGGCCGTAGAGCTAAAGTATAGCCGAGAATGGTGTGCATGAAACTGATATGAGTAGATATTATTGGCTATTGCTACTCATTTATCGTTGCAATAGTGTTTCATAGCATCAACTGCTGTAGAGTTACAGCGTTATATCAACCCAACCATAAACCAACCATGACTATGCCAACATCCACCAACGAGCCCGCCAACAACACTCTTATGCGTAGTGGCACTGCGGCGCGCCTTGCAGGCCTCTCGCCGTCGACGCTGCGTATCTGGGAACACCGTTACGAGGTCGTGAAGCCGCCGAAGTCAGCTTCGGGCCAGCGCAACTATTCAATGAAGGACATCGAGCGTTTGCGTCTTATCAAGCGGCTCACGCTCACAGGGCACGCGATCGGCACGCTGGCACGCCTCGATGTCGATACGCTTGCTTCGCTGTTGTCGGGCAACCAGGTGGCGTCGGCGTCCGTGCAGCGGGTTATCGTTATCGGCCACGGCGCTGCACGCAAGCTGGAGGGGCGGTTGCGACCGGCTCCAGCGCTGGTGTTCGACGATCTGAGTCATGCTGAGCGCGAAGTATGCCGCGCAGGCACCGCTGATGTACTCGTCATTCACGCGCCATCACTGCACGCGTCGGTTACCGAGCGGGTGATGGCACTACGCAACAACCTGCCGGCGACAAATGTCATCGTGCTCTATTCGTTTGGGGCGGAAGCGGTCGCTGAAGCCCTTCGCGCGACTGGCGTAACGGTCTGCCGCGAGCCTATCTCTGGCAAGGATCTGGCGCGCCTGATCGCTTCTTCAAAACCCGTCGAAGCAGCGGTCGCGAGCACCACGCAGACGAATCCCAGGCGCTACAGCGATGCCGAACTCGTTGCGCTAACTGAGATGCCGTCGACGGTTGCCTGTGAGTGCCCGCGTCACTTGGGGGAGATTGTCACGCTACTGGTGGGCTTCGAGAACTACAGTACGGAGTGTGCCGCGCGAAATCAAAGCGATGCCGCGTTGCATCGACATCTGTATGAGGTCACAGGCGCCGCCAGAACGATGCTTGAGGGGGCACTGGCGCGGGTGGTGGTCGAGGAGGGGCTAGTACTGTAGGAGTGCGCGGTGGTAGGCGTTGGCACTCTGCAGGTTGTTACAAAGCTGCTATTGCTTTCGGCCGGCGTGCCTGCTGTGGCGGCGGGATAGGGAACGGGAGCACCCACTGGCGCACCGGCACCTTGGGGATGACATGGTCAACCAGATGGGCCGCCGCCTCGGCCAAGCGGCGCGTGGCGCAGGAGGGGCTGATGCCTCGGCGTTGCGCCCCGAAGGAAGTCTCCTTAGGGGACAGGAGACGGCCTCCAGTTTCTCGTCCTTGCAGCCGTCACAGCGTAGCCGCACGAAGCCGTGGGCGAGTATGCCGCAGGCGAGGAACGCATCGAACTCGTCGGTGACAAAGGTGGGTAGGTCCGCGCCGCCGGTGTCGATGTCAACGACGACGGGGTAGGTGTCGAGTTGGGTTTGCACCACGCGGTAGAGCACGGTTTCTTCGGCACGGTGGCGCTGGTAGCGGGCCGGGTTTTTGGGTGAGGCGCAGGGCGGTGCTGGGCGCAGTGGCGGGTGATGATGCGGTCAATATACTGTTTCACTCGAACGTTCAGCGCGCCAACGTTGTCGACCTTCCCATTGCATAAATTTCGCGCCGAGCCTTCCGCAGCCGCCGCGATTCCGCCAACGGCTTGCCCAGCAAGGGACACGCTGGACTTCGATACCCGCCTTTCTCCAGGGTTATGTCGTCACGCGGCATCGACCATAGGCCACCGCGCACTGGCCGAAACATCCACTGGACATAGCCCGCTCTCGCCGCGGCATCGATAAGGTCGTCAGCGTCAGGCGCGTCGGCGACGACGGGCGCGTGTGCACCAATGGTCGCGTCCGGCTTACCGAAAGCTTGTCGCGCGCGAGTCGTCTCAACTGTCTCCGCGCCGAGCCGCTGATATGGTGCAATCTGCTCTCGTTCGAGACTCCGCGCCCCCAGTTCCCAGGCAGCCTCAAGCACGGAATGCTCGAGATCGTCATGCAGGGCCCAGAAAGTATTTACCTGAAGCACGGAGCTCGGCACTGGCTTGAACGCGACCGCTTGCGAGGACTCGGTTAGCCGTATTTCAACAAAACCGTGCCAGTGAATCGTCAATATCACCGGCGTATTGGCATGTGGCAATGCGGCGAGCGTAACGGCAACAATCGGCAGGCGATTGGCAACAAGCTGATTTTCGATAAGGTCAAGTGTGTTCATGTTGGCCATCCGATGGTCAGATGCGTCCGTCGTAATACGAGCGCGCTGTCGACATTTCCACCGCAATGTCTATCGCGCGATGCGCTATTTCACATAGCCGCTTTACAACTGCAATCGTCTGGCGCGCCACACAGGCATCGTAGACGCACTCCACGGCATCGTCAGCCTGGCGCCATTCCGGGATCTGCAGATCGGACTCGTCAAACTGGCCTCGCGAGACTTCGAAGAATTCTTGCAGCATGCGCAGCGTATGCGCGCGGGAATCGAGGCGACGCAACCGAGAAACACTTCCTACCGGTTGACTAGTTGGTATGCTTTGGGTGGCTGCGTTTCGGTGGCTCATGGCTGCTGTCTCCTGTCAAGAAGTGCATCGCCCCCACAGTCGCTCGGAAAGAATCAGCCTCCGATGCCAGTTGCTTCCGTCAGTCCCTGTGGCGCTGCACGAAAACCCCAGCATGCGCGCGCCGCTCTGAATCCGATTCTGGAAAAAGACGGCGTTTTCGGTACCAATTCGCGCTTCGGCCCGTCGAACAATGGGCGCGCCATAAATGCGGCGACGGACAGACTGAGGGAAGCTTGGGAAGCTTGGGGTCAGGTCTTGAAATATAGCAATGCTATTTTGCTAGACCTGACCGCCAAAAAATGCAAGCAGCACTTTGAACCCCTCCGACTTCCATCACGATCCGCTGCGCTTTCGTTTCCTTATTCGCGGCAGGCGGTGGCCTCCCCACCATCG
>JANMZU010000590.1:0-3358 GCA_031383585.1 Betaproteobacteria bacterium | reverse complement strand
TGCCGCCCAAGCTGGTTTCAGACGACGGCAAACACATTGTTATCCGGCCGCTCGCGTATGTGGAGGAGGCCGATCTGGAAGCGTATGCGGACTACATGCAGTTTCCGATCATCCCCTGCGATTTATGCGGCTCGCAGGACAATCTGCAGCGTCAGCAGGTCAAGCTGCTACTGCGAGACTGGGACAAGAAATTTCCAGGCCGCATCGAGAGCATTTTCCGCTCAATCCAGAATGTGGCTCCGTCGCATCTGCTGGACCGCAAGCTGTTCGATTTCGCCGGTGTGAAGGCCCACGGTTGTGCAGATGCCGATGGAGACATGGCGTTTGATGCGGAAGAATTCGTGGAGCCGCTATCGGCGCAGGTTATAACGTTTCGATAGACCTCCAGCCCCAATTCGCCATCAGTCACTCAGTTCGTCGCCAACGTGCCGGGGTTGCGCTGAATCAGTTTGATGAAGCCATAAAGCGCCAATACTGGTATCGCCGCGAAGATAACAACCGGTGCCATCGCCAATAATAAGGCCAGCACGGTAATGATCGCGGCAAATATGAGTGCGAACACCGCCACCAGCGCGGCACCTGCCAATACAGCGGCAACGATCACTGCCGCCAGCAGCAGAACCGGAATCGCGATGGCCCAGCCTAGCGCCGAATCCGAGAGATCCTGATCCATGAACATAAGTGAGCCATCAATGCCGCCACTCTGATGGGTATAAGCGAGGCCCACCGCGGCGACCGCGATGACCAGAACAACAGCAAGTGTGACGATTAGTGGGCGTGAAATTTTGTTCATGGTTGGCTCCTGGCAAGACTTGATTGACGATGGGTGCAGTTTGCTGAGCCCAGCAGGCGACCGCAATCGGCCGGAGATGAAGTGCAGAAATTGAAGGCTGAGATGTCCCGGTTGGATGCGAAATGCGACTGCAATCCGCACTGGGATGCCGCGCAAATGGCCAATAAAAAAGCCGGGCGAACCCGGCTTTTTAATGGTGAGGCGATCTACTGCGGTTTCTTGGGGGCTACCGGTGTGGCCGGTTTGCTGGTAGTGGCCTTTGGCGGCGCTGTCGGCTTCCTCAGGTCTGAGGGGGTTGTGCCGAGGATCGTGGTGATGAATCGCTCTTGAAGGGTCGCCTGCGTCGCATACGGCTCCATGGTCTTGCCTAAATTTGTGTCGAGCGAAGCGAGTCTAGCCGATGGCGTCGGATGGGTCGAATAGAGCACACTTAAGCCACTTTGCTCCGCACTTAGGTCTTGCAGAAGCTGAATGACGGTTGGCAATCCATACGGATCATAGCCAGCCCGGGCTGCTAGCGCCATTCCCATTCGGTCGGCTTGTTCCTCTTCTGCCCGATCCAATGGGAGCAAAATCATTGTTCTTATCTCGCCCATGCCAACTTTGATTACGTACTGCTTTGCGGCATCACCTAACGCCCCACCACCGACCTTGATTTGTGAACTAAGCAACGCAGTTCCCACAGACTGAAAAACATCACCCATGAATTTTTTCTGGTACGCCCGAAGATGATGTTTCTGAACAATGTGGGCAACTTCATGGGCCAGGGCACCTGCAAGTTCAGCTTCGTTACGCATGCGGAACAGCAATCCGGTCGTGATGTAAATTTGGCCACCCGGCGCGGCCCCAGCGTTGGCCAGCGGGGAATCCAGCACCGCAAATCGCCACGGTAAATTTGGTCGCTCCGAGTGCATGGCGATCCAGCGCCCGACCTGATTCACATACCGCTGAATACGCTCGTTTGCGTGTAGCGGCGCAGCGCCCAATACACCAGACATGATCTTTTCACCCAGTGCAATCTCTTCCTCCTCTGGGATGTCACGCGTTGCAGCCTGAACGCCCTGTGCTGCGGCGAGACCAGGTTCAACCAAGCCCCTGGCCGCACCGCCGCCAGGGATAATATTGGCGACTGACGAAGCATTAAAGGGCACATTTTTCAGGTCCGGCATACCAGCACAACCGGACAGAATAACCACTGCAGCAATAACGCACAGTCTTGCGAAATTTGGTTTCATTTTTTCGCTCCCGTTGAATTTGCGCCATCGACAGCATCCTGCGAAAGATATGCGACGCTACGGAATGCAAGTTTGCCTTGAACAGCCAGTTGTTGCGCGTCTGCATTGGTTGCTTGGTAGCGTTTCAGTTTGGCGAATTCGGCTGGATTTAGCTCGGCCTTGGCGAGGTCATCTTTGGAAAATCCACGTATCCCCACCGTCGCACTCTGCGCGCGCTGATTGGTGTTATTGCTGCTACCGCTGAGTAAACGGTTCATGCTGGACAGCCAGCCGCCACCTGTTGTCTGTTGCTGATCAGCCACCAGCGTTGCGCCGCCACGCAGATGCATCATCCGCACCCAGCCCAACTCCGAGCCGCTTTTCACGCGACTCCAGGCACCTTTCCGTTCCTGCAATTGCAATGGTGATTTCTCTGCCAATTGTTTGATGACCGTTGCCGCGTCATCTGGTGCCGCGCGCAGCTCGGTGGAACGATTGGTCGTTAGCGGCTCTTGCGCGTGCGCCGGCACGATCACGTTTGCCCCCAGAAGCAATCCAGCGAAAATCAATACTCTCAGTTGTTTCATCGGTAAACCTCTCCGCTTCGTATGACTGGCGTGCGCTGATGATATGGATATTATTGCGTCACAGTTTCTCACAATGGCGTGCGCATGCACACCAAAGAGGCGTGCGGACAAGCCCCTCAATCGCGGGTGGCCTGAGAGTTGTTCTTTATCTGTCGTCGACTGCGGAGAAACGAAAAGTCGTTGGCTGGTGGGGAGTTTCAGGCGTTTATGTCTTCGGATGCGCGCCAGCGCTAGGGCTTGCGGCTTTTGTGTGCGGGCTCGGCAGTGCGCGAAGTGCTTACAAGCCCAGCCGCTGCCATATGGTGGTGCACAATCCCGCTTGATTGAGCGTATAGAAGTGCAGCCCGGGCGCGCCGTCTTTGAGTAATCTGGCGCAAAGGTCGGTCACCAGATCGAGTCCGAATGCGCGAACTGAAGCATTGTCGTCGCCATAGCTTTCCATTTTGAGGCGAATCCAGCGAGGGATCTCCGCGCCGCATGCATCTGAAAAACGCGCCAGCTGCGAAAAATTGGAAATGGGCATCACGCCAGGCACGATGGGAATGGAGACGCCCAACGCCTGAACCTGCTCGACGAAATGAAAATAAGCGTCGGCATTGTAGAAATACTGTGTCATCGCCGAGTTGGCGCCTGCATCCACTTTTTGTTTGAAGTGTTCGAGGTCGTCTTGCGCGCGTCGGCACTGCGGGTGGTACTCGGGATAGGCAGCGACTTCAATGTGGAAATGGTTGCCGGTCTCTTCGCGAATGAACTTGACAAGGTCG
>JANMZU010000537.1:0-16788 GCA_031383585.1 Betaproteobacteria bacterium | reverse complement strand
AAGCCTGTTCATCGGCGGTGGTGCTGGCATCCAGTGTCAAGGCATGCCGGCATGCCGGCATGCCGGCTGACTGGCGGCACCGAGCGGGTCGCCGCATTGGTAAAGGACTTGCGCACTGTAGCCAGCCGGTAGACGAACCGTATCTGCGGCAGTTGGCAAAATCCGGCCAAATCCACTTTCAACGCGCAAAGGATTGGTGCTGCAACCAGTTAACAATTGGGCAACAGGAAAGCCTAGAAAACGGAGCGCGACACCACTACTGTCCGGTTAAACCATAGGCGAGATTGCTGATCGCTATATTTGGCGCGGGTTTTTAAGCGATTTGAGGTGGTGTCGATTTGAACGGCAGAATCTGATTCCGAGCGTTTTTCGGGGCATTGCACCCGGAGACGTCGATGAACGCTGGCAAAACGCTGTTCGCGCAACTGATGGACTTTCTGCCTTGGACCACCTTCGCTCGCATTGTCGAGCGGCATGACGGTGATCGCTACTCGAAGTCGCTTACTTGCGCCGAGCAATTCAGGGTCATGGCCTTTGCCCAGTTGACCTATCGCGAGAGTCTGCGCGATATTGAGGCCTGTCTGTCGGCACAGTCGGCCAAGCTCTACCACATGGGCTTTCGCCAAAAGATCAAGCGCGCGACGCTGGCCGACGCCAATGAAGCACGAAGCTGGCGCATCCACGCCGAGTTCGCCCAGTGCCTGATCGGACAAGCGCGCAAACTCTACGCAGGCGACAGCTTCGGTGTCGAGTTAGAGAACACGACTTACGCACTGGACTCGACTACGATGGACTTGTGTTTGTCGCTGTTTCCATGGGCCTTGTTTTGTACCACCAAGTCGGCGGTGAAGATGCACACACTGCTGGACTTGCGGGGAAATATTCCGAGCTTTATCCACATCACCGACGGCAAGGGTAGCGATGTCAGCATGCTCGATATCCTGGCCTTTGAAGCTGGAGCGATCTATGTGATGGATCGCGGCTATGTAGACTTTGATCGGCTTTTTGTGATGCATCAAGCGCAAGCGTTCTTCGTCACCCGCGCTCTGTCGAATACGCAATGTCGGCGCGTCTATTCGGCTTTGGTGGATCGCGGCAGTGGCATCATCTGCGACCAGACCATCGCCATGACGGGGCGCACCAGTCGTGACGACTATCCGGTGCATATGCGTCGGATCAAATTCAAGGATGCCAGCACCGGCAAGACGCTGGTGTTCCTGACCAACAACTTTGCGTTGTCGGCAGCCACCATCTGCGCGCTTTACAAAGCACGTTGGCAGGTGGAACTGTTTTTCAAATGGATCAAGCAGCATCTTCGTATCAAGAAATTCTACGGCAACTCAGAAAACGCGGTGAAGTCGCAAATCTGGATCGCCATATCGGTTTATGTCCTCATCGCTATTGTCAAAAAGCGCCTTAACCTGGACGCCTCGCTTTACACATTGCTACAGATCTTGTCGGTAACCTTATTTGAGAAAATGCCCTTGCAGCAGGCAATTTCGTACAATGAGGGTGAGATTTCTGACAACTCTCCGTATAACCAATTGAATTTGTTCGAGAGTTAACCGGACAGTAGTGGCGCGACACCGGTTTTCACAAGTCTGTAGCGGCTGGTCATCATTTCGCCTACCTCTTCAAATGGCGTGTTGGCGGAAGAATTGGCGATGTCAAATTTGTGCGAATAGCTGCCGCTCATGATGGGCACAGTCGCCTGTTGAAATAAGGGACGAGCTTAAGTTGCTCAAATTTCGTGGCGATGACGGTCGGCTGGAATATTTGTTACATGGCGACGCCTTGATCTTGCTTTCGATCTGCTGCAGCAGGGGCGCGGACAACGTCGATGCGCCGCATCAGACTTTGGCCAACCCGAATGCGGGTCCCGTCGCAAGATGATTCGCACATTTGAAATCCTTTCGGGGCAAGTACGATGATGGTGGAACCATGTTGGAACCAGCCCATTTCATCGCCTTTCCTAAAGAAGGCATCGCACTCCATTTTGTTCGGCCCGCGGTATCGGAGATGCAGCAGTACGTCGAGAAAGTGAAGCCGGATACTCGCCACGAGTACGGCCGCAACCGGCACCAGCAGGATGTCATTGGCACTCAGTTCGTGCTTAACATGTACAACGGCCCGCTCGTTCTTGCAAAATAGTGCCTCAACGCGCTTTAGCGCAATTGGGTTCACGTTCCATGTGTCTCCAGAGATGTAATCGACCTGCTTTACGCGACAATCGAGCGGCGCGTGAAACCGGTGGTACATGCTTGCCGTGATTCGAATCGTCGCGTAACAGCCGCCCCGATAGCGCCGCGCCAGTTCGGCGTCGCCCAGCAAATCGTTTAATGCATAAGGGAAACCCTTGGCCTGAAACACACGCACGCCGTCGATTGGCCCGCATGCGCCGATGATGCCGTCGCAAGGGCTGGTGAGCACGTCACGAGCCGCATTGATCGGTCGGGCCCCGGGCTTCAACTCACGGATAAAGCAATCATGCAAGCTCTGGAACGCGGTTTTCTTCGCCTCATCCAGATTCAGCTCGGCGAAACGTCGCCAGACGCCGATCGATAGATCGCGAACCAGTGGCTGCTCGATCTTACTGAACCAACCCATGAATAGCGTGAGCAGTCGGCGTGGTATGCGATTCGTTATCAGGAAATTCAAGTCTTCGTGCTGCATTAATTGCCGCAAGGTCAGTCTCAGCGTCATCAGCATGTCATCTTTCTCGGTTATTTGTTGTGCAGGAGGAAACATGGAATCGATTTTTGTTTGGTACGCATTGGGCGCCGCGGCTTCGCTTGCGGCACTGGTTAAAGTCAAGACCCGCCTGCAACTCTCGGTGGCCAAACACCGCTCGTTGGCCGGACACGCGCGCATATCGCGGCAGGTGGCAAAATTGCTGCCGCACTACGAATTCGCAGAGGATGGGTTCTACTGTGCTGACGGCGCACCGGCTGATATCGTTGCTATTCGTCGCGCGGCCTTCACGCGACTTTCGGCGTTGTACGCTGAGCGATTTGCGAAAACAGCGCAGCTCGGCGCGGAGGCCGCCGAAAGTATTTCCGATATGCAATTCACCGCGCACTACCGAGTGCCGTTTCAGTTCAGCCGGCACGTTCGCGAAAATCTCAAGGGCGGTGTATTTCTTCAGGCCTCTGACGGCGTCATATTGGTCGACCTCGATGGCAATCGACTTTACGACCTGACGGGATCGTACGGGGTAAACGTATTCGGCTACAACGTGTACAAGCGTTGTATTGAGGAAGGGACCACAAACGTGGCCGATCTTGGACCTGTGCTGGCGGGATATCACCCACTGGTGGCAAAAAACGTCGCACGGCTTAGGCATATTTCCGGTTTGGACGAAGTATCCTTTCATATGTCGGGTACCGAGGCCGTGATGCAAGCGGTCCGACTTGCGCGTTATCACACGGGTCGCTCTCACCTTGTTCGATTTTGCGGCGCCTATCATGGCTGGTGGGGTGACGTTCAGCCAGGCGTCGGCAACCCGCAACAGGCGCGGGACACCTATACGCTTGCCGACATGAGCGAGGCGGCGCTCAAAGTTCTGGCAACGCGTCGTGATATTGCGTGTGTATTGATCAATCCGTTGCAGGCGTTGCACCCGAACGCCGGCGCACCGGGAGACTCCTCTCTGGTGGACAGCTCGCGGCGCGCGGAATTTGATCGGCCCTCTTATGCAGCGTGGCTGAAGAAACTTCGCGACATCTGCACAGATCGTGGGATTGCGCTGATATTTGATGAAGTTTTTGTCGGCTTCCGCGTGGCCAAAGGTGGTGCGCAAGAGTACTTTGGTGTGCGTGCAGACATGGTCACCTATGGCAAGACGCTCGGGGGTGGACTGCCAGTTGGTGTCGTTTGCGGTAAACGCGAATGGATGAAACGCTATCGTGAGGATCGGCCCGCTGACATCTGCTTTGCCCGGGGCACGTTCAATTCGCATCCCTATGTCATGGGGGCGATGGACGCGTTTCTCGATTACATTGAATCTGATGCGGCCCGTCGCATTTATTCGAGTATTGATTACACTTGGACCCACCGCGCCGCCGAATTCAATCGTCGCCTCCGTGAAGAACAATTGCCGGTTCAAGTGGCGAATCTGTCCTCCATCTGGACAGTTCTCTATACCGAACCAGGCCGTTACAACTGGATGCTGCAATATTATTTGCGTGCAGAGGGCCTCGCCCTGAGCTGGGTTGGTACCGGTCGATTGATCTTCAGTCTCAATTATTCCGATGCCGAGTTCAGCGCTGTGCTCGATCGATTTGTTGCTGCCGCAAAAGCCATGAAAAATGATGGCTGGTGGTGGCACGATCCACGTGCCACCAACAAGGGCATCAGGCGGCAAATACTTCGGGAGCTGATTTCGCACCGGTTCAAATAGAGGCGCCCATATTGCACGAGGCAACACGACTGGTCACTCGCAGAGCTCTTAGTGGGAAAGATTAACTAGCGCCTAGCCACATCCGGGTCAATCAACTCTCCACGCAACAACTGCAACGGCGCGCGATGGTAAAGCTTGATGTCGTGGAATGGATCGGTGATTATTTTGGCGAACCACACGAGTCCGGTCTGCACATCTCGCAGAAAGAACAGGTGCACCGTTCGAAACAGCAGCCCACCGACGCCAATTGCAATCCACAACATGCCCAGGTTGTTGACGAAGCCGGTTAAGTCAGCGGGCTTCGGAAACAGACCGAACATCGAGGGGCTAAGCCACAAGAGCAGTGGCGACAACGCCCAAATGACCATCAGTATGACTTTGCGTTGAAGGTTGTAGCCGACTTTAATTTCTTCTTTGTGCTCATGCGTTGCGTTATTTACTGCATCAAAGCCCTTGGGTTCGAAGAAGAAATGCCCTGACTGGCGCGTCAGCATACCGATGAGCCAGCACACCAGCGCTGCCATCGCAGGGGCGTAAAACAGCAACAGATAACCCACCACAAAACTGGTGGCGCTGATGAGGTGCAGCGTCTGATTAATGCGGCTGTGATGATAGTAGCGATGATCATCCCAGCGCTGCTCCCTGAGTGTTTCCATGAATCCGCTCATTGATCTCTCCTTGATGATAGGCAGGTGACCGTCTATGTTGGTCGCAGGTCGCGACGGCAACAGATATAGCGCGTTTGGATGACAGAAAAATGAATCACGGCAAAATAATTGACGCAAATCTGCTAAAAAAATGCCACGGAAAATTCATCTGCGTCTGTTTTAGTTCTGTCTGCTGGCAAAGCGGCACTGGACGACGTTCCAGCGGCCAATTGACACGTAAGCGCGCCAATCATGGGAGAGCGTGAATGACAACAGAAACCGTAGGACGAGTCGACTTCCACCTGCACTCGTTTGCCTCGAATGTCACTGACTACTACGCTGCAAATAGCTTTTCCATTCCCGAGTCCTATTCAGACCCCATCAAGCTTTACCACTTGCTCAAACAACGGGGCATGTCCCTCGTCACCCTGACGGATCACAACTCGATCGACGGTGTTCGCATGATGCTCGATCAAGGTCTGCCCGACGTGTTTATCAGCGCGGAGATGACGACGACTTTCCCGGAGGACGGCTGCAATATTCACATCACGATCGGCAACATGACGGAGACACAGTTCGCGGAGGCCAATCGTTTGCGCGGCAACGTGTATGAGATGGTTGAATATGTGGACCAGGAAATCGCCAATGAATCGCAACATCGCGCTGGCAACAGGCTGGTGTATTTTATGACTCACCCGCTCATGAGTACACAGAACCGGCCCTACGGTCGGGAGGGCTCGCTGTCCGTCGCGCATATTGAAAAAGCCATCTTGCTATGCAATTGCCTGGAAGTGCACAACGGTGCGCGAACCCGGGCGCTGAATAATCTCACGTGGGATATTGTCCGTGGACTTGATCGAGACGCGATGGAGCGCCTCGCCAACATACACGATCTGGCGCCGAAGGGACCGACACCCTGGCTCAAATCTGTGGTGGGTGGTTCGGACGATCATTCGGGAATCAATCCTGGTCAGACCTGGACAGAGTTCAACTCCGCGGATCAAAGGATGTCGGCCAATTCAATGGTGGACTCGATACGCGCACGCACCAGTCGACCAGCAGGTGGGCACGGCGGACCGGTCACGATTGCGCACTCAATACTCAAGCTGCTGTACGAAGGTGGACTAAGACAGAAGCGTGCGGCTATTGGTGATCGCAAAACTAGAAGCAACTCGGTAAATGTAGGCGGACCGCTGCAGTCGTTGTTGAAGCTGGTATTTGATGCTGACAGTCAAAGCTTACTCAACAAAGCCGCTTTTCAGTCGAGACTCTGGTATCACCAGTTGAGTCAGAAACGAACACCGGCGGGTTTGAGTAAGCCATTCGAGGCCGTGCTTGAAGCGGAAGTGTATTTGATGCTGGCCAATGCCAGTTTTCGCGCCGAGCTGGACTCTGCGAGCACCATGGACGAACGCATCTTTCTCGTCGTGAAAACACTGGTCAACCGCATATTTGCACATTACGTGCGAAGTCTTCGCAATTCGGAATCCATGAATATGGTTTCGGCCATCAAAGAGACGGTCGCGCTCATTTCTTCGAACCTGTTTGTATCGTTGCCATATCTGATTGCGTTCATGCAGCAAAGTGCAGATTGCCAGATTGCCCGCGACGTACGGCGGGCCTTCAAAGTTAGAGAGTCGCAAAAAGTAGTTCTGGTCACCGACACGTTCTTCGAAGTGAATGGCGTGTCTAACAGTATCAAGCGCATGATCCGTGAGGCAATCAAACGTGACATTGATTTTACGGTCGTCACCTGCGTGGGTGAAGGCGAACTGGAACTGCGGCTGCATGATCCGGAAGTGCGGCGCTACTATGAGCTTGGACGGCTGAAGCTGTTCAATGCCGTTGCCACCCTTGACTTCCCCGAGTACGACGGCCTGCAGATCTATTTTCCGCCCATGCTGGATCTGCTCAAGTATTTGCAGGAGTCAGGATTCACGAAAATGCAGATCAGCACACCTGGTGTCGTCGGCGTGTGCGGATTGGTAGCGGCGAAATTGCTGCAGATTGAAACTGCCGCCACCTATCACACTAGCATTCCCGAGTATGTGGAGAACTACACCAAAGACGTGAGCCTTGAAGCGATCGCGTGGAAGTACATGATTCTCTTCTATCATGCGGTCGACGAAATGCTGGTGCCGTCGAAGTTTGTAGCTCACTTACTCCACAAGCGTGGGCTGCGCAATCGCAAGCTGCTCATACTCGATCGCTGGGTTGACGTTGATCGCTTTCAGCCGGCAAAGCGGGTTGTGGATTATTGGGATCAATTTGGTGTTCCGTCAAACAGCGTCAAATTTGTTTACGTTGGCCGTGTGGCGATCGAAAAAAGTCTCCACTTGCTAGCTCAGGCATATCGAGGACTGCGCCACGAGCATGGGAATGCGCACCTTATTATTATTGGTGATGGTCCCTACCGTAAGGTATTGGAAGCGGAACTCCAAGGTTTGCCGGTGACGTTTACGGGCTATCTGCACGGTGAGGAGCTGGCGACGGCCCTGGCTTCGTGCGACGTCAAAGTCTTCCCAAGCACAACTGACACCTGGGGCAATGCGCCGTTGGAGGCGCAGGCAGCGGGTTTGCCCGTCATTGTTACGGATATCGGCGGACCGGCGGAGCTGATGATGGACGGCAGAACCGGCATTATGGTTCGAGGCCATGACGTTCGCAGCTTGCTTTCTGCAATGGTGCGTTTGATGGACGCGGAATTGCGCGGGGGTATGGGTTCTGCGGCACGTCAATACGCGGAATCCAATCGGGTCGACGAGCCGTTTACGGCAGTTTTGGATTCTGATGCGCACCGTAGACATCTGCGTAAGAAACGCAAACTGGCTGAACAGCGTGAAGACGCGATAGATCGCGTTGAACAGGAGAATTGGAACAAGTCATTGCTTTCGGGTGAGGGAGAAATGGCTCGGCGCGCGGCAAACGAAGATGCAAATTTGCCAGACCGAGCGTTGATTCGTGCCGGCTAGCGATGTAATGATTTTGTAACGATACAGTCATAGCATCGTAACCTAGCTCGACGGGACTTGACGGTTGCATGATTGCTTGGCGCTTGACGCCGTATTCCGTTGCACAGCGCCAATTCGGCGCGCAAAAAGGGAATCGCGGATGCCTTCTGTCGACAAGTCACGGACGAATCAGATTTATGGATCGGATCCCACCGGGCTGATATGTGGCTATATATTTTCGCCTGGGGACGCAGGACGCGCGGTTGACACTGTTGAGGCGCTCGCATGGATTCGCCGTCCCGCCGAATCGACGGGCGCTGACTTCATCTGGCTACACGTCAATTTATCGAATGCCGCGACGAGCAAATGGCTGCGGCAGAACTTCGAACTTTCCGAAATGTTCTTCGAGGCTCTTGGAGAGGGCACTCGTTCTTCTCGTATCGAATTCGTAGACAACGACCTGATTGCCGTGGTCAACGACGTTTTGTTCGATTTTTCATTCGATGCGTCCCACATATCGACTCTATGGATGAGCGTTGATCAGCGAATGCTGATCAGTGCACGCTTTAAACCGCTTCGCTCAATAGATCGGCTACGTGCGGCTGTCAAAAGCGGTGAAGCATTCCGAACTTCCGTTGAACTGCTTGTTCACCTGCTACGCGATCAGGCCGACGTGTTGATGCAGATCGTTCGCAAGTCCATCGCGCAAGTCGATGAAATCGAGGACAAGTTGCTGGCCGGCAGGTTGGATACAAAGCGCAGCAAACTCGGGCAGCTACGTCGGGTGCTCGTGCGTCTTCAGCGCTTGTTGGCGCCGGAGCCCGCGGCGCTGTTTCGATTGCTAAATCATCCGCCTGCGTGGATGGCAGACGCGGACGTTCAGGAATTGCGCCAGTCAACTGAGGAGTTTTCTGGTGCGATTAACGATATTTATTCGCTCCAAGAGCGAATCAAACTTCTGCAGGAAGAAATAGCGGCGCAAGTGAATGAGCAGAATAATCGCAGCCTTTTTGTGCTGACGATCGTCACCGTTTTGGCGCTACCGATAAACATCATGGCCGGACTATTTGGCATGAATGTTGGTGGGGTGCCGTTGGCCCAAGATCCTGCGGGTTTTTGGATAATCGTCGCCATTGTGGCAACGTTTACACTTCTCGCAGCATGGATTGTGTTTTTCCGGCGCCGTGAATGACCGGGCGGCTTTACGGCACCACGCCGCCCGCACCCCAAAGCGGTGGTCGCCGTCTTGGGCAGGCCGAACCAGAACAGTAACGCTACCTCTCTAGTCATGTGGACTTGAAAACACCAGTCGCAACCGGCGCGCGCCATATAATCGGCTTAAGCTAAGCCGTTGATCTTGGGGTTCTTGGCAACCCAGCCATCTCAGTGACCCTGGGGACGTGTAGCGGCGGAATATGAATAAACGCGATGCTGAGCCAAACGGCGGCACTGAAGTAGAGCGACATCCAGGCGATTTCGCTTTTCCAGTCATTCCATTGGTGTGACACCACCCATCTCGCGGCAGTGTCGAGCATGCCCTCCCTGACAGTCATGTAAGTGCGGCCGCTTGCCTCATCAGCAAGCCAGCGCGACCAGTACATTGGAACATCGACCAGAAACATAAATGCCACATAGCCGAATGAGACGGCACAAATCGAAGCCACCAGCGCACGTCGTGCTGGGTCGCAGCGTGGCCAGACAGCCGCAAGGCTAACACCCACCAGCATTGCACTCACGCCCCACAGGGTTTCCTCGAACACATGGCCGAAGTTGGATGTGGTTGTCACGGAATACCAGGAAAATGCCTCTGCGACAAGAACAAGCGGCACCACAATCAAGGCAGAAAATCTTCCAATCCGGCTTCCGGTGCTGTGTGAAACCTCCCAAAGCAGTAAAGCCCACTGCGACACGAAGCACACCTCCGCAATTGTTGCGACAGAACGTCCGATGAATACGCTTGATAGCCAAGAATCAAACAAGCATAAACGCGGCACATCATAAACGGGCAGAATGGCTCTAAACGCGCAGCCAAATACGTATCCAGCGGCCAAAAACAATTGCAGCTTTCGCGCTGCATAGATCTCTGCGGAAAGGATAGGACGCCGTCGTTTGAGAGCAGTCGCCGAGATCGACCACGCGAACATATTCGCCACACTCACCGTACACAGTAGTGCCCACCAAACGAGTATTTCGGGTGACATCTTGCTTGGGCTTGATAGAAGTTGGCGACGAAGCGAACGTATTCGACCGACAATGTATCCCGATTCCGGCTTGAGTGTCGACCAAAACTAGGCGTCGTGCCTTAAACGGCAACGCTGTCTTCGAAAAAGTGATCGCAATGCAGATTACGAACCGGATCACACTTACGGATTCGTTCAGCGCATCCGCCATCAAATGGTGCGGCGATTGACTCTGCGTGCCTCTTCGGTCGTAATGGCCGACGTCATGGGAACAGACGTAGAGACTACACCAGCAGACGCATCCTGCAACAGCAACAGGTCGTTAGGCGTGGCGCGCAGCTGTCGGCCGTCTGCGCATAGGAATGTTGAGGCCCCCGTACGCAATAGTTCTTCGTCGTCAATCAATCCGTAGAGGGGTCGTCCATATCCTTTGTTGCGCCAATTCAGGAGCAGAGCCACGCGCAACTCCTTTTGCGTCGGGGGCTTAATACTCATTTGAAATCACTCCAATTGGCAATTGCGTTGTTGTTCGTCGGTGAGTCATGTTGAACGCCAATGATGTGGATTTGATGACATCGTTACCGCTGGAAACACGAAATGCCCTGGTCGAAACGACGCGACGCAATTCACAAAATAGTGTGACGAATGCGAACGAACTACGCCCTCAATGCGTAACCCAAACTCCTAAAGCCGTTGGTTATTCGACTTTCACCTTTGAGCGCACCAAGGATTAGAAATGTGGTCATCACGGCATTCAGTGAACGAGAGCCCCAATTTGTTTCAAAAATATGACCGTTGCTGTGCTGTCGGTTTAACTGTATAAACGGTTTACACCATTATTTTGAATCGAGAGACAATATGACGACGCGCAAAACGAGTTCAACAAAGACCACACAAACCAAAGCTGCAACGACAAAGAAAGTCGCGTCCACTAAGCCGGCTGAAGTTCGAAAGCCGGAAATTAATCAGGCCAGCGTGCCAAAGGCAGCGCCTGACGACAAGCTGACTTCGGCATTGCGCGTGAAGGGCAAGAAAGGTACGCCAGCGCTCCAACCGCCAGTCACACCAACCAAGGAAATGAAGACTCGGAAAGTGAAACTGATTCGCGACAGCTTCACGATGCCGGCGTTTGACTATGAGTTGATCGCGGCGCTGAAATCACGGGCGCTGGGAAATAACACAGCTGTCAAGAAGAGCGAATTACTGAGAGCAGGTTTGCACGCCTTGAACAAGCTGGAAGCCTCCCAGTTGGTTGCACTTGTGAGCGCGCTTGAGATTGTAAAAACAGGCAGGCCGAAGAAGTAGTTTGATCTGTCATTGTTTGATGGATATGACGCCGCCGAGCCAGGAGACCGTTGCTCTGCTGATTTCGGAGGCGAACGTGTCGCCGGACTTGGTCGCTTCACCAGCCAGACCATTTTCAACGTCGCCCGGTTTGTCAGGCCGATCGGCCAAGACAGTCCGAGTCGACGTACATCCTCCGGAGCTGCGCGAGCTTCAACGCATCATCGATTCTTCTTCCCCTCAGGTAACCGTCCGCAACCTGTGCGAAGTTGCCTCAGGCACGCAACGATTCCCGGTGGTTTCACTGTCGATGGGTGGCAAGGATCCAGGGGCCCCGGCCGTTGGCTTTTTTTGCGGGTATTCCCGGACTGGAGCGTATTGGCATGTTGCCGTCGTCTAAGCGGCCGATATCGCTTGAATCAACTCACCCGATATCGGGCACGGGATGCGGGCGCCGCGAATGGATAGGTATGAGCAACGACGCAGCATTCAAACTTGCGCCTCGACACGGTTGCGTCCGTTGCGCTTGGCGCAGTAGAGGGCTGCGTCTGCGCGGGCGATCAGCGTATCGACGTCGTCTTCTGGCCCCAGCGATGCTACGCCAAAACTACAGGTTTTGGACCCAACGACTGGAAATGCGAAACCCGCAAAAGAAGCACGCAGTTTCTCGGCCAGCAGGGTGGCGCCGGCCAGATTAGTTTCTCGGCACACCACCAGGAACTCTTCGCCGCCCCATCGGCCAGCCACGTCGAGTTCGCGAACACCATCTTTGAGGAGCTTGGCGACGGCCACGAGGACCTGGTCGCCAACTTGGTGGCCATGCGTGTCATTGACGGATTTGAAGTGGTCCACATCGAGCAAGATGGCAGAGAATACGCCGCTACCCCGTTGGCTGCGGACCAGTTCCTCTTCCAGCAAATGGTCCAGACGCAGGCGGTTGAACAGGCCGGTCAGGCGATCGGACACGGAAAGAATTTCAAGCTGCTGGTTTTTTTCAAGCAGTTCGGCGGTACGTTGCTGCACGAGAATCTGCAAGCCGTCTGCATATGCGCGCAGCCGCGCCACTCGCCAACGGTAGCCCATGTAGGTCGCAGAGCCAAGCGCCAATAGCACCAGCGTAAAAAACCAGCCCGTTTGCCAAAAGGCCGGCATGACCTCGACAGGAATGGCAAGCTCGCGCGCACTCCATTCGCCCTGGCGGCTACTGCTGCGCACTTGCAAGGTATATTTTCCGGGCCACAGATTGCCATAGCTGGCGCTACGGTGCCCAGCGTCCGTTTCTATCCAGTTTGCGTGGTCGCCGCTGAGGCGGTAGGTATAGCGGATTTGTAGCGGCGCTGTAAAGTCCGGGGCGGCGAACTCAATCGCAAAATTGCGTTGCCCGGGAACCAGCTTTAATGCCGGCGCCAAGGCTGCCAGCGGCACGGCTGCACCGTCTATTTTCAATTCGATAGCCTGCACCGTCGAGTGGTGCTCCCATACTCGATAGCGCGCAGGATCGACTACCGCCAGTCCTCGGGTGCCGCCAAACAATAACAGACCGTCGCGCGTCCGGCCATACCCGCTCCAGCTCGTGCCGACATCGATCCCATCGGCGCTGGTGAGTTCATTCAGACGCATGGTCTTGGGGTCAAAGATAAAGTCTGGCGACCAGATCCGGCCGAGGTGATCGTCCAGCAGGTTTTCGGCATTTTTTTTGCCCTTGTTGACCTTGAGCGAATGGATGTGTTCGAACACCGGGCGCGTGCCCTCCCACGCCGTCAGGCGGTACAGCCCTTGCGGCGTAGAAACCCAAACTTGGCCTTGACGGTCGGCAAGCAAGCCTTCAACCTTCGTGGAGACCGCACTGGTTGCCCACTGCAGTGCAACGGTAACTTCTTGAAAGCCAGGCGCGCCAGGCAGTTTTGCCCACAGACCATCGAAGCCACCAATCCATATCCTTCCCGCACCAACTTCAACCATGAGCTCTGCGCCCGCGCTCAGCGCTGTGCCATCCGCCTGGGTAGCCACCTCGAAGCGCTGCAACCGAGGCACCCAACGCGCAATCCCGGTACCCGTGCCAGCCCACAAGGTTCCATCGCGGGCCACGACCAATTGGCGGACGTCAGTCGATGGCAGCCCTTGCGCCGTGCCGTAGCCGCGCCACATTTTCGTGCCGGGATCAAGCCTGAATGCGCCAGTTTGGTGGGAACCCGCCCACACGGCACCGTCGCCGGTTTGCGCAAGGGTAAGGATTGTGCCGTCGGTCAATGCACCGGGGCGCCCTGGTACGGGTCGGTGGCCACCGATCAGGCCGCGTTGGCGATCCAGGACATCAATGCCGTTACCTCCCGTACCCACCAGAATGCTGCCGTCGGCCACTTCCAATACGCTGTGTACATCCGCTACGGACAAGCTTGCCGGTCGCGCCGGGCTGTGTCGCAACATGCGGAATGCCCCACTACCTGGCTGGTGCCGCTGCAAACCGCCAGCGACCGTGCCCACCCATAAAAGTCCGGACCGATCAGTAAACAGGGTGCTGATCGCGGACGGCGACAGGCTGGTGGAAACGGCGGGCGCATGGCGAATTCTGCGCAATAAGCGTCCGTCGGCGGCGTCCACAATTGCGATGCTGCCATCCGTGATGCCTAGCCAGATCTGATCCACTTGCGGCTGGGCAATCGCCTTGATAAACCCAAGCGCCCGCCCATTGGGCGCTAAAAAATCGGTGGTCGGGCGGTTCAAACGCTGTGTCTTTACATCAAGCCACACTGCATCTTGCGCTGGCATGCCAAGCCAAAATTTTCCGTCGGCCGCCTCAAAAAGGGTTCGGATCGCCTGACCGGCCAAAGAGCCGGTCGCGGCTGAATCGGACGCAACGCGCACGAGGCGGTTGCTGTCCTGCTCGCCCCGCAACAGGCCATCAGCGGTCCCCACCCAGAGCGCACCGTTGCGGCCCAACAGCAAGCTGAATACTGACAACGGTTTAGCCGGATTTCCATCTGGCGACGCATGGCGAAAAGTCGGTGCGACCCCATTCACACGGGGGCAATAGTCCAAACCCAGACTGGTACCAATCCATACGCCGCCAGCCGCGTCCCCAACCAACGCCCTTATTTTGCCGCCAACAATACTGTCTGGTCTGGCGGGATCGTTTTTTGTATTTGTGAAACGGCCTGTCTGCGGATCGAGCACAGACAGTCCGCCAGCAGATGTGCCGATCCACAGTTTGCCGTCCGGGCTTGCCCACAACGCGGTGACCCAATCATCCGGCAAAGATGCCGGGTTTTTGTCGTCGTGCACGAAGGTGTGAAACCGGTAGCCGTCAAAACCGACCAGCCCGCTTTGTGTGCCAATCCATAGCCAGCCTTTGGTGTCCTGCGCCAGTGCCGTGACTTGGCCGCCAATAATTGATTTAGTGTCGCCAACATTCTCAAAAACCGGGTCTGAGAAGGGGAAATCACCAACAGTAGCCAAACTTGCGGGCACACCTATGGCGACTCGCATTGATGTTAGGAGGAAGAACAGGGCCAGCACTATGAAACGTAAAATGGAGAATATTTGCCTCATTTCTGTCCCACCGCTATTTGCCGAAGCGTGGCGATTCATGCACCGGTGCTTTGCGTCAGCAGGCAAGAACCGAATTCCATAGGATCCGAACTCCACAGGGTCTTTGTCGACCTGTTTTCCCAGCGCCGACGGCGTGACTCATTCTACACACTGCCGACCTTTCTACTTGCGCCGCCTGGAGTAGAAGTTAGGCCCTGCTGCCGGCATGGGGCGCATGCGAGCAAGCGAGCAAATTGCCAAACATCAATCAGGTCGCGATATACCGTACAGCAAAATATGGCTGAGAATACGGCATAGCTGATTCGGACCCCTCGTTTATCACGACAAAAGGAAATTGTCTGCCATGGAAAACAAGTTCATCAAAGTTGTTTCATTCTTAGTCGCCCTCATTTTGATTGCAATACTTGCGGGTAGTTGCGGCACGATCGAAACAGGAAATGTCGGCTTGCGAACGACGCTCGGCAAAGTAAGCCCCGAAGAGATCGAGCCGGGCTTGTACATGCGGCTTCCGTTTATCAGTCGCGTCCACGAATTTTCTGCCAAAGAAATCGCCATCGATCTCAATGACCTCACACCCAAGGCGAAAGACAATCTATCGCTGCGTGATTTGGATGTCACGGTTTACTACAAGACGAACGCGGCGGCCGTCGCCGAACTGTATGTGAAGTATGCCGCTCAACATGAACGCGACAGTAATGCCGTATTTATGCCCGCATACGCGTTGCTGGTACGTCTAGCGCGAAATATTATCTATGAGGAAACGTCGCGTATGGACAGCCTGCTCATGCATACCAAACGCGATGAACTCGCCAGCGCGGTCGCACGCGGGTTGCAGGCCGAACTTAACAAGAATGACAAGGATGTGTTCACCGTGACGCGCGTGGTTATCCGGCAGCTAACCACCGATCCCGCGATTGAAAAGGCCATTCAGGAATCAGTCGCGGCGCAGAAGCAACTCGAAACAACCAAGCAGCGCATTGCCATCGCCGAAGCCGAGGCGCAAGTTGAAGTCAAGAAAGCTGAAGGTATCGCAAAGTCGAACCAGATCATCAACCAAAGTCTTACGCGCGAGTATCTGCAACATGAATCAAATCTCGCGTTACATAAGTTCGCCGAAAAGGGCGGTACGACGACAGTGGTGATTCCTGCAAATATGCAGGTCGCGCCGCTAATCAATATCGGCAAATAGTTTGAAACAATTCGAACGCAAGCACGGGCGCGGTTCAGCAGGCGAAAATGCCTGAAGACGCCCGCCATTGCTGGAGTTTCCAATATTGGTGGTGCGGGAATATTGAGTCCATTTGATTTCGCGCGTTCTTCTGGCTTTATCCGCTGCGCGCTGTTGGCCAATGGGCTTTTACCCGTGGAGGGCCAACCTTCGTCGGCAGAAGAACTTCGCTTCCAGCACCACCGTTGAATAGCCTGTTACGACTCCAGTACTTTGCCGACAACTCCAATGGATTACCCCAAACGGTAAAGGGCCTCACCAAATTCGGCTAAGTCCGAAGTCTTCACGATCAGTTGAAGATTGCCCGCTGCAGCGCTCCCGCCTTGACCAGGGCCTGCTCAGCGAGTTTGCGTGCCGTGTTGTCGGTGCCGATCAGCAGGTAGCCGATGATGGTACCGCCTGCGTCCCGCAATGCTGTGACCGATACGACGGCCGGAAAGCGGCTTCCGTCCTTGCGAATGTAAGTGAGCTCGTAGATATCCTCGATTCCACGCGACGCCTTGAAGACTAGCGCGTCGAAGCCGGGCGAAATCGAGGTGCCCAGTTCCAG
>JANMZU010000265.1:0-3555 GCA_031383585.1 Betaproteobacteria bacterium | reverse complement strand
AGCGCCAATGGCGCGCTCAGCAATACGCTCCAGAAAGCGACTTTCAGGCTGAGCAGGATGACATCGATTTCGTCTTGGGACACTGCGGAAGTCGCCCCTGCCTACTTCAATACCGTGAAGCCGTATTTTTCCCAGGCATTGCGGGTTTTTTCCGACTTCATGAAGTCGAACAACGCTCTTGCAGGAACGGATTTGCTGGCCGCCACCAACGCTGCGGGATAGGTGATATCGGGATGCGAGCCCGCCGGAAAGACATCGATGGTTTTGACGCCCTTATCGGCGAGCGCGTCGGTTTTATAAACAATGCCAAATGGCGTCTCTCCACGCGAAACCAGCGCCAGCGCAGCACGGACATTTTCCGCACGGGCAAGTTTGTCTGACACCGATGGCCAGACGGCCAATGTTTCAAGTGCTGCCCTGGCGTATTTGCCGGCGGGTACGGCATCCGGGTTTGCGACGGCGAGACGATCTCTGCCGAGAGCCTCTGACAACCTGAATGCAGGCAAGCTTTTCAGCGTGCTGGTGCTACTAGCCGGTGCAATCAGTACCAGTTGATTAGCCAGAAGGTTGGTGCGCGAACCCGGCGCAAGCAATTTTCGTGTGTCGAGATAATCGGCCCAATCGGTATCGGCTGAAATAAAAATATCGGCCGGTGCACCGGCCTCGATCTGTTTGGCCAGCGCCGAGCTGGCCGCATAGGAAACGACGACCCTGTTGCCGGTGGTGGATTCAAACTGACGTGCCACGTCGTCGAGCGATTCTTTCAGGCTCGCTGCCGCGAAGACAACGACGTTTTGTGCGTGTGCTTGCGTAAATGCAAGTTGCCCCTGCAAGGCAATGGCAAGACAGAAAATACAACGCAGGAGTTTTATCGGCATGGCGCGCGAAAGGGAATCACGGGAGGGGAATACGTAATATACCGACGGATATAACGGGATGCAATTGTTTGCGTCGCAGATACCTGAATTGTCAGCGCTTGGGTTTGTCGGCGAGCAGTGCGGCGAATGAAGCGAGGTCGGCACGAATTGCGGCGTCGCTACGCTCTTCTATCGACCGAAAGTGCGCGAGCACCTTCTCGCCGAAAGCAGTGAGTCGCGCACCACCACCACCGCCGCCACCGGTTGCCGTGTCGATCAATGGCTCCTTGAAGCAGCGATTCATGGTGTCGGCCAGATTCCAGGCACGCTTATAAGACATACCCAATTCACGCGCCGCTTTGGAAATGGAACCCAATGCGCGGATCTCCTCAAGCAGATCCGCCTTGCCGGGGCCGATGGCGATTTCATCGCCGAAATAAATACGAAACATCGCAGACGCAATCTGGTGCGTCACCTGGCGAGTCCTACTTGGAGGTGCCGAGCATCTGTTGCAATTCGCCCGACTGATACATTTCTCTCATGATGTCCGCGCCACCAACAAATTCGCCATTGACGTAGAGCTGCGGGATTGTCGGCCAGTTGGCGTATTCCTTAATTCCCTGGCGGATATCTGCGTCCTGCAGAACGTCCACCGTGAAGGGTTTGTCTACGCCACAGGCTTTGAGCATCTGGGTCGCCGATGCGGAAAAGCCGCACATGGGAAATTGCGGTGAACCTTTCATGTACAACACGACAGGATTGGCTGTGACGGTTTCGCGGATTTTGTCTTGTGCGTCCATGCTGAAGCTCCAGTAATGAATCAAGAATAAGTAGTTATTTTAGCGAATTTGACCACTGGCTACACGGGCAATTCCTGCGAGGTCACATGTAGAGGTGAGGCTGTCGAAGCCCGCTTTCAAGAGCAACTCGCGGCAGGCATCACGCTGATCGTAGCCATGTTCAAGAACTAGCCAGCCATTTGGTCGCAAATGCGCTCGGGCGCCTTGAATAATGGTGCGAATCGACGCCAGCCCGTCGGCACTTCTGTCGGTCAGTGCGGCTACGGGTTCAAAGCGCAGATCGCCGGCTGAGAGGTGCTCATCGTTGCCGGCAATATATGGCGGATTGGAAACGATCAAATCAAACTTGCGACACGCAAGATGCTGGTACCAATCACTCTCAACGAATTCCACTGCCGCGTTGAGACGCTGCGCGTTGTCGTTAGCGACCGACAACGCGTCGCGTGAAAAATCTGCAGCGACGATGCCTGCGGTTGGACACTCAAGCGCCAGAGTGATGGCAATGACACCACTGCCCGTGCCCAGATCAAGGACACTCGGAAAATCTCCACCAACGCCAGGATGCATAGAGCCAATATTGGCGGGTCTCCCAGACAATATTCGCCCTGAAAGGCGCGCCAATGCTTGCTCTACAATAATTTCCGTCTCCGGACGCGGAATCAGCGTTGCTGGCGAAACCTTGAAGTCGCGGCCGTAGAACTCGCGCGATCCGATTAAATATGCAATTGGTTCACCGTCGGCGCGACGCGCAAGCAGGCGGTTTGCGGTTTGTGCCTGCGCGGCGTCAAGTCGCCGTTCGGCATGGGCAATGATGCTGGCACGCGTAACGCCTAGCACATGTGCAAGCAGCATTTGCGCTTCGCGTTTCTCAACGGCATAGCGCGACAGCAAGTCACCGATACTCGCGCTCATTTTTGCGTCCAGATGACCGAGCAGAAATCAGGCAGTACTAAGTGCGGCCAACTGCTCCGCCTGATGTTCGGCCACCAGTGCACCCGTCAACTCCGCCAGGTCTCCGTCCATAATGAAGTCGATCTTATATAGCGTCAGATTGATGCGGTGATCTGTCACGCGGCCCTGCGGGAAATTGTAGGTGCGAATGCGTTCTGATCGATCACCCGATCCGATCAGCGATTTACGCTCTGCCGCTTCCTTGGCCTGCTGCTCGCGTGTCTGCTTGTCCTTGATACGTGCGGCCAGCATTCGCCACGCTTGCTCTTTGTTCTTGTGCTGGCTTCGCCCGTCCTGGCATTCGACAACGATGCCGGTCGGGATATGGGTAAGGCGCACTGCGGAATCGGTCTTGTTGATGTGCTGGCCACCGGCGCCGGAAGCGCGGAATGTGTCCACGCGCACTTCAGATGGGTTGATGGCAATGGCGGCAGCGTCATCAGCTTCCGGCATGACGGCAACAGTTGCGGCGGAGGTGTGAATCCGCCCCTGCGTTTCGGTTTCAGGCACGCGTTGCACCCGGTGCCCGCCGGACTCGAACTTCATGCGGGAGTACACCCCCGTGCCGACGATACGGGCGATGACTTCTTTGTAGCCACCGACCTCGCCAGGGGACTCGGAGATGATCTCTACCTGCCAGCGATTGCGCTCTGCAAAGCGTGTGTACATGCGAAACAGGTCGCCCGCGAAAAGCGCGGATTCGTCGCCACCGGTTCCACCACGAATTTCGAGAAAGGTGTTCTTTTCATCGTTGGGGTCCTTGGGCAGCAACAATTTTTGCAAGTCCATTTCAAGCGACTCCAGCTTACCTTTTCCCGCGCGCGCTTCCTCTTCGGCAAAGTCGCGCATTTCTGGGTCGCCGACCATTTCCTGGGCGGTCGCAATATCGTTCTCGGTCTGGAGGTATTCGTTGTACAGGGCAACAACCGGACTGATATCGGCGTGCT
>JANMZU010000515.1:0-1994 GCA_031383585.1 Betaproteobacteria bacterium | reverse complement strand
CGAACGCCTGGCATCAGTGGCGGGCGCAATGAAGCCATTCGTTATGGTTTCGCTTTCTCTTTTTACCAAGAAAAAGTAGTATGTTTTTCTTGGTAAACGATTTAGCAATAGATAATGCAAACCATTGAAAAACAAATAGTTTCACGAATATATGGACGCGGCAGGGGGTGGGCATTCTGCGCGAATGATTTCTCGGCCGAATTTGGGCGGAGTACAATCGATTGGGTATTAACCAAGCTTCTCGCGTCGGGGACCATTCGACGGGTTTTTCGTGGCGTCTACGATTACCCAAAATACAGCGAATTGTTGCACCAGACGCTCAGCCCCGATTTTGATCAGGTGGCGCAGGCGTTTGCGCGCAAGTTCAACTGGCGCATTCAACCTTCGGGTGACGCGGCACTCAATCTGCTTGGGCTTTCCACCCAGGTGCCCGGCCGACTAGTGTATCTGTCGGATGGACCAAACCGCCAATATGGCATCGGCAACTTCACTCTGGAGTTCAAGAGGTCGGCATTGAAAGATGCCGGCTTCAAATACCGCGAAAGCGGGCTCGTCGTGCACGCACTGAAGGCGCTTGGCAAGGAGCGTATCGATGAAGCGGTCATCTCGACTATCCGCAAGCAACTGGATGAGCCGGCCCGCAACCGTGTGCTAAAGGATACGGTTTCAGCGACTGGCTGGGTATATGAGGCGATCAAACGGATTTGCGGGGAGCGCGGCTGATGGAATCCGTTGCGCAGCTTTCGGCGGCTGACCGCCGCGACTTGTTTGCCGAAACCGGTGCGCGGAAGGGCATGACGCCCGCCATCGTGGAGAAGGATTTCTGGGTGTGCTGGACCTTGGGGCGCTTGTTCGCGCATCCCCATTTGTCGCGTCTGCTGATGTTTAAGGGCGGCACCAGTTTGTCCAAAGTGTTCAATTTGATTGAGCGATTCTCCGAGGATATCGATTTGATCCTGGATTGGCGCGTGGTCGTTGGCGACAATGATCCGATGGCCGCTCGCTCTGCCACGAAGCGGGAAGCGCTGAACAAAACGATAGATGACAAAGCAGCGGATTATGTCAGAGACGAAATGTTACCGATCAGTTCAGGCGCGGTTGATCCGCAGTGTCGTTGCGAGCAAGCTGCCGACGACCGTCATGCTCTGAATGTGATCTATCCGGCGGCTTTCCCGGATAACTATTTGCGCCCGGAGGTACGTCTTGAAATCGGGCAGCTGGCGGCCTGGTTGCCTTACGACAGTTTCCGAATTCAGTCGTATGCCGCCGAGGCATTCCCTCAGCTTTTCAAGCATCCCGATTGTACGGTCGAGGCCATACGCGCAGAGCGCACTTTCTGGGAGAAGGCGACGATTATTCACCATGAAGCAAATCGCCCGGTAGGTAGCCTCCAGCCGTTGCGCTATTCGCGTCACTACTACGATTTGGCAATGATGGCGGCCGCTCCCGTGAAGGCGGCAGCGCTGGCGGATCTTGGGTTGCTTGTAGACGTGGTGGCGTTCAAGGCTCGATTCTATTCGCGCGGCTGGGCGCAGTACGATCAGGCTAAACCGGGGACCTTCAAGTTGATGCCGACAGGAAAAGTAATGACGGTGGTGGAAAAGGATTATGCGCAGATGCGCAATATGGTCTTTGGGCGTTATCCCGCTTTCGATGAAATCATGACGGTGCTGCAAACTCTTGAACGCGAGATCAATGCACTTGGCGTGATGGAAGTGAAATGAACTGCTGGCTTCGAGCACTCGATGCCGCTGAGGAAGGGAAAAGTGAAGTGGGTTTTCGATGTAATGTGCTCGCACGTGAGGGGCCGAAATCGGCCCGTGCGACCAGTGAAAAGCGCTCTTGATTCTATGCCCTGAGTCGCATGAAAATCCCGTCACAGACTGCGTGTGGAGCACCCCGTTGGCCACTTCAAACTCCCCCACTTATGGTCACCCAAAATCCCCCGGGCAGGACGTTCGAAATTGTAGTTCAGTCGGTCACGACGAGGCGAA
>JANMZU010000514.1:0-5830 GCA_031383585.1 Betaproteobacteria bacterium | reverse complement strand
CCGCATTCGATGCTAGAATTCATCAAACAATGAATTACGTCTTGGCACTCTGACTGTCACCTAAATACATGCCCTCAGATATCATCCTCGAAACCCGCGAGCTCACCAAGGAATTCAAAGGATTTACGGCAGTTGACCGCGTTAACCTCAAGGTGAAGCGCGGCTCGATTCACGCGTTGATCGGGCCTAATGGTGCGGGCAAGACGACCGTATTCAACCTGTTGACAAAATTCTTGCCGGTGACTGCGGGGTCCATCGTCTACAACAGCCACGACATCACCGCCGAAAAACCTGCGCAAGTCGCTCGTCGTGGCATGGTCCGGTCATTCCAGATTTCGGCTGTGTTTCCACATCTGACCGTGCTGGAAAATGTCCGTATCGGTTTGCAGCGTAAGCTCGGCACCAGCTTCCATTTCTGGAAATCCGAATCCACCTTGCATACGCTCAATGCGCGCGCCATGGAGTTGCTGGAATCGGTCGATCTCGGCGCATTTGCAGAGACGCAGACGGTATTGCTGCCTTATGGGCGCAAGCGTGCCCTTGAAATCGCCACTACACTTGCGCTTGATCCTGAGCTGATGCTGCTAGATGAACCGACCCAGGGCATGGGGCATGAAGACGTTAGCCGTGTGGTTGAACTCATTCGCAAGGTTGCCAAGAATCGCACGGTATTAATGGTGGAGCACAACATGAGCGTCGTCGCCAATCTTTCTGACACCATCACCGTTTTGGCGCGTGGAACGGTGCTCGCCGAAGGTCCATACGAAGTCGTCTCAAAAGACCCCAAGGTCCTCGAGGCTTATGTCGGCACGGCGGAGCCGGAAGCGGTATGAGCACAGCCCTGCTCAGCGTTTCCAATCTGCAAGCCTGGTACGGCGAATCGCACATTCTGCATGGCGTGGATTTTGAAATTCAGCGTGGCGAACTGATCACGTTGCTCGGCCGAAACGGCGCCGGGCGCACTACGACGCTCAAGGCAATTCTGGGTTTGACCGGTAAACGGACAGGTTCCGTCAAGGTGGATGGCGTGGAAGCGACGGCGTTGTCCACGCACAAAATCGCCCGTCTGGGTCTGGGCTACTGCCCAGAGGAGCGCGGCATATTTTCCAGCCTGAGCTGTGAAGAAAATCTGTTATTGCCGCCCAAGATTGGCGAAGGCGGTATGTCGCTGGACGAAATTTATGCAATGTTTCCGAACCTCAAAGAACGCCGCAACAGCCAGGGCACGCGCCTCTCGGGTGGCGAACAGCAGATGCTGGCGATGGCACGAATCCTCCGCATGGGGGCCAAGATATTGTTGCTTGACGAAATCACCGAGGGCCTGGCGCCAGTCATCGTGCAAGCGCTAGGGCGGGTGATTCGCGACCTAAAAGCCAAAGGTCTGACCATCATTATGGTTGAGCAGAATTTCCGGTTTGCGGCACCGCTGGCGGATCGGCACTACGTAATGGAACATGGCAAGATTGCAGCGATCGTAGAGAAGAACGAGCTATCCGCGAAAGCCGATATGTTGCATGAGTATCTCGGGGTTTGATGTGACGTGAGTGTTGGTAAGTTGCCAGCTTGAATTAGATAAACAACAGGAGAGAGAAAGCATGAAACGCAAACTAATGGCGGTAGTGGTATCCGCGGCATTGGCGGCCGGAATGTCGGTCGCAAATGCCCAGCAGGGAAAATTGTCCGACGACGTAGTAAAAATCGGTGTGTTGACCGATATGTCCGGCGTATACGCGGATTACGGCGGGCCAGGTGCGGTGGCTGCAGCCAAGATGGCTGTCTCCGACTTTGGCGGCAAGATGTTCGGCAAGGATATTCAAGTGATCAGCGCTGATCACCAAAACAAACCCGACATCGCCAAAAACGTGACGCTGCAGTGGTTTGACCGTGACAAAGTCGATATGACCGTCGAAAACTTGAACTCCGGTGTCGCTTTGGCCGTATCTGCGCTGGGCAAGGAAAAGAACAAGATCACGATTATCAATGGTGCTGCGAGTGCACGTCTGACCAATGAAGATTGTGCACCTGCCACCAGCATCCACTATTTGATGGATACGATCGCGCTTGGCAACGTGGTCGGCAAGGCGATTGTGAAGGACGGCGGCGATAGCTGGTTCTTCCTCACGGCCGACTACGCGTTTGGCCACTCGCTGGAAAAAGATACCGGTGAAGTTGTCAAAGCGGCCGGCGGCAAGGTAATGGGTGCCGTGCGTCATCCGCTCTCGACAGGCGATTTCTCGTCATTCCTCCTGCAGGCACAGACCTCGGGTGCCAAGATCGTTGGCTTGGCGAATGCTGGCGGCGATACCGTCAACAGCATCAAGTCCGCTGCAGAGTTCGGCATCACCAAAAAGCAGAATCTTGCTGCCTTGCTGATGCTCATCACCGACGTGGACGCAGTCGGCCTGAAAACCGCGCAGGGCCTGTACCTGACCGAAGGCTGGTACTGGGACATGAACGCTGAAACACGTGCATGGGCGACAAAATACGAAGCGGTGATGAAGAAGAAGCCCAACTCGAATCACGCCAGCGTCTATTCGGCAACTTTGCACTATCTGAATGCTGTGAAAGCGGCAGGCACCGATGACACCGCAGCCGTGATGAAAAAGATGCGCGAAATGCCGATTAACGACATGTTCGCAAAGGCCGGCAAGATTCGCGAAGATGGCCGCATGGTGCACGACATGTATTTGTTCCAGGTGAAGTCACCTGAGGAGTCCAAAGCGCCGTGGGATTACTACAAGCTCAAAGGTACCGTGAAAGGCGACGATGCATTCCAGTCGCTGGCCAATTCGCGCTGCCCCGCATTTAAGAAGACCTAGCCCTTTTGTTGTCCCGACAGTCCGGCGTGAATCACACGCCGGACTGTTAATTTCTGCTGAATCGATATGACTGAAATATTTGGCGTACCCATACAGGCTTTTATGGGCCAGCTCACCATCGGGCTGGTCAACGGCGCTTTTTACGCCATGCTGTCGCTGGGACTCGCCGTCATTTTTGGCATGCTTAATATCGTCAATTTTGCGCATGGCGCCTTGTACATGGTGGGCGCCATGGTTTCGTGGATGCTGCTCAAATATGCAGGCATCAATTACTGGTTTGCGCTGATCCTCGCGCCGATTGCAGTCGGGCTACTGGGTGCGATCATCGAGCGAACAATGCTGCGCTGGCTTTATCAGCTGGACCATCTGTATGGCCTGCTGCTTACATTCGGGCTGGCGCTGATTATCGAAGGCCTGTTTCGCGAGGCCTTCGGTTCCTCTGGCGCGCCATACGAGACGCCGGATATTTTCCGTGGCGTGTTCGATCTCGGTTTCATGTTCCTGCCGAAATACCGCGCCTGGGTCGTGTTTGCGTCCATCGTCGTTTGTCTGGCGACATGGTACGTCATCGAAAAAACCCGGCTCGGCGCCTACCTGCGCGCGGGAACAGAAAACCCGAAACTGGTGCAAGCCTTCGGTATCAACGTACCCTTGCTGGTGACGCTCACCTACGCATTTGGCGTGGGATTGGCGGGCCTTGCCGGAGTGCTGGCGGCGCCAATTTATCAGGTGAATGCGCTGATGGGGTCGAACATCATCATCGTCGTATTCGCTGTGGTCGTGATTGGTGGCATGGGCTCGATCATGGGATCCATCCTCACCGGCCTTGCGCTTGGCATTATCGAAGGATTGACCAAGGTGTTCTATCCCGAAGCGTCGTCGACGGTCGTATTCATCATCATGGCAATCGTCTTGCTGATTCGCCCGGCTGGTTTATTTGGTAGAGAGAAATGAACAAGACAACCATCCTCTATCTCGTACTGTTGATCGCTGCGATTGCTGCACCGTTCATCGGCTATCCAATTTTCCTGATGACGTGCCTATGCTTCGCTTTGTTTGCCTGTGCCTTCAATCTGCATATAGGCTTCACCGGTTTGCTCTCCTTCGGCCACGCGATGTTTTTTGGATTCGCCGCCTATGTGTGCGGGCACGCAGCCAAGGTGTGGGGCTGGTCGCCGGAGATCGCCGTGTTGTTCGGCACCGCGTGTACCGCGGCCATTGGCTTTCTGGTTGGCTGGCTCGCTGTGCGTCGTCAGGGAATTTACTTTGCGATGGTGACGCTGGCGCTTTCACAGATGGTTTATTTTTTCTGTGTACAGGCGCCGTTCACCTACGCCGAAGACGGCATCCAGAGCATTCCGCGCGGCAAGTTGTTCGGCCTTATCAGCCTCGGCAACGACGTGGCGATGTATTTCTTTGTGCTGGCAATTTTTATCGGCGGCTTCTGGCTGATTTACCGCATCATCCATTCGCCGTTCGGACAGGTACTGAAATCGATCCGTGAGAACGAACCGCGCGCCATCTCGCTCGGCTATGACGTCGATAGATACAAGCTGACGGCCTTCGTGCTATCCGCCGCAATCGCGGGCCTCGCTGGCGCGACCAAGTCACTCGCACTTGGTATCGCCACGCTGACCGATGTAGGCTGGCAGATGTCGGGTGAAGTGGTGTTGATGACATTGCTGGGCGGCATGGGCACCATCCTCGGGCCGGTCGTCGGCGCCAGTATCATCATCACCATGCAGAATTACCTCTCCGGGTTTGGATCCTGGGTGACGGTGATCATGGGTGTCACCTTCGTGGTGTGTGTGCTGCTGTTTCGCCGCGGTATCGTGGGCGAGATTGAGCATCGGTTGGGGAAGTCTTCGTCCAAATAGTTGGGGCGAGTTGAGAACTTCTCGAAACTCGGAGAGTCCGTCATTCAAGCGCAGACGGGAATCAAATCTGTCCTAATTTTTTGGACCTTGGACGGACTTGGTCCCAGCCTGCGCTTTGACGACGTGTTTCAGAGCACTCTGATAAGGTAAGCGCAGGTTAGGGCTTGAGGCTTGACTTGATTGCGCATGGCCTTCACAAAATCCTGAAGTCACTTGTCGACCCCCATCCCTTCTCGTCTATAATTCAAACGCTCGTTTTAATTCCTCCTTTCCCTACCCCGAGTACCCATGAAAATCCTCGTTCCCGTCAAGCGTGTGGTTGATTACAACGTCAAGGTCCGCGTCAAAGCAGACCAGAGCGGTGTGGAATTGGCCAATATCAAAATGTCGATGAATCCTTTCGATGAAATCTCCGTCGAAGAGGCGATCAAGCTCAAGGAAGCCGGCGTGGCGACCGAAATCATCGCCGTATCTATCGGCGTGACCCAATGCCAGGAAACCTTGCGCACTGCGCTCGCGATGGGTGCGGATCGCGCGATTCTGGTTGAGACCACCGCTGAAATACAGCCGCTCGCGGTCGCCAAATTGCTTAAGGCGATTTGTGAAAAGGAATCGCCGCAAATGGTTATTCTGGGCAAGCAGGCCATCGATGACGACTCCAACCAGACCGGCCAAATGCTGGCCGCGCTGTTGAACTGGCCGCAGGCGACGTTTGCTTCCAAAGTTAGCGTGACTGCAGGCATGGCCGAAGTCATGCGCGAAATCGACGGCGGCATGGAGACTGTCGAGATCAAGTTGCCGGCTATTATCACGACCGATTTGCGGTTGAATACGCCGCGTTATGCGACATTGCCGAACATCATGAAGGCGAAGAAGAAGCCACTGGATGTGATGACACCGGAAACGCTTGGCGTCGATGTCACGCCACGTCTCAAAACGCTCAAAGTGGTGGAGCCACCGAAGCGCAAAGGTGGTGTCATGGTGGCCGATGTCGCTGCACTCGTCGACAAGCTCATGAACTATGCTAAGGTGATCTGAACATGACTTTTCTCGTACTCGTTGATCACGACAACCATGCCTTGAAGCCGGGTGTGACCAACGCCGTCGCGGCCGCACAATAAATCGGCGGCGATA
>JANMZU010000508.1:0-6118 GCA_031383585.1 Betaproteobacteria bacterium | reverse complement strand
GGCATCAGCGCCAGCAAGTCCATTCAGCGTCAGGTATTTGCGCTCGAAACGACGGGGGCGAACCTGCGACTCAATGATCTCTGGTGGGCGACATTTGCGGAGGATGGTTGGGGGGTCAACATCGCGCAGCAGGGTCGTGTCCTGTTCCCGATCTGGTACACCTACGATGGCAATGGCAAAGCGACCTTTTTCACGGCCCAGGGCGGTAATTGGAGTGGCACCGTCTGGTCGGGCACGATTTTCGCCCATACCTCGGCTGCCTGGCTGGGTGTGCCCTACAACGGATCGCAATTCACCGCCACGAATGTGGGTTCAATTTCAATCGACTTTAGCGATGCCAGCACAGCGACTATGACGACAACGGTGAACGGGTTGGTTCAGTCAAGGCGCATTGAACGGCAGCCGTATTGATCTTGGCCTACACGAAACAAAACGCCCGTTGAACGGGCGTTTTGCTTTGTAAAACAGTGACTGCTACGCAGCTTGCTCCTCCTGCCAACCCTTGGGAATCGAGCCGAGCAACTTCTTGGTGTACTCCTGCTGCGGGTTGAGATAGATGTCATCTGAGTTGGCCACTTCGACGACATCACCGTCCGACATCACCATTACCTGATCCGAGATGTATTTGACCACGGCCAAATCATGCGAGATGAAGATATAGCTCATCTTGTATTCGTCCTGCAAATCCTGAAGCAGATTCAGTACCTGCGCCTGTACGGATACGTCGAGAGCCGAAACCGACTCGTCGCAAATCAACACATCCGGCTTCATGGTGAGGCAACGAGCAATGGCGATACGCTGCCGCTGTCCACCTGAAAATTCGTGGGGATACTTGTAGAACGAAACTTCCGGCATTCCGACGCGTTTCAGCAACGCCATCGCCATTTGCACTCGCTCCTGCTCGTCCTTGCCGATCTTGTGGATGGTCATCGGCTCAAGCAGGATTTGCCCGACAGTAAAGCGTGGATTCAGCGACGCATATGGATTCTGGAAGACGATCTGGATGCGGCGCTTGTACTTCAGGAAGTCCTTTTCCGAGAGCTTGAGCAAGTCAACACCGTCGAACAGCACCTCCCCGCCACTTGCAGAGTGCAAGCGCATAAGCGTGAGCCCGACGGTTGTTTTGCCGGAGCCCGATTCTCCTACCAGGCCCAAGGTCTTGCCGCGTGCTAATTTGAACGTCGCGCCTTTAACAGCCGGCACGTCCCGCTTTTTGAAGAGCCCTTCTTTGAGCTGAAAATGCTTAGAAAGGTTTTTCACTTCCAGCACGATTTCATCATCTGCCGCGTAGCCGCGCTTACGTTGCGCAAGGTGTTCCGGTTGTAGTCCGGCAGCCCCAATAAAGTCCTCGATCACCGGCAAACGCATCGGTCGCACGCTCACATTGGGACGGCACATGAGCAGGGCTTTTGTGTATGGGTGCTGCGGCGCCTCGAAAATCTGCTTGGCAGGCCCCTTCTCCTTGATTTCGCCGTTTTGCATCACCACCACCGTATCGGCAATTTCACCCACAACCGCAAGGTCGTGGGTAATGAACAGTACCGACATGTGATGCGAGGCTTGCAGCTTGGCGATGAGGTCCAGAATCTGTTTTTGAATAGTTACGTCAAGCGCGGTGGTTGGTTCATCCGCAATCAGCAGCTTCGGCTCGCAGGCAATGGCCATCGCGATCATGACACGCTGCTGCTGGCCACCGGATAATTCGTGCGGATACGAATTCATTCGTAACTTCGGATGCGGGATGCCGACTTCGTTCAGCAATTCCTCGGACCGCGTCCAAGCCTGCGCCTTGGTCATTCCCATGTGGAGACGCAACACCTCCGATACCTGATTGCCCACCGAGAACACCGGGTTCAGCGACGACATGGGTTCCTGAAAAATGACTGAAATGTCCTTGCCGCGAATTTCACGCATACGAGCATCGGTTGCTTTCAGGAGATTCTCGCCGTTGAACAACACTTCGCTCGTTGGAGAGATGATGGCTTGTTCACGTGGCAGCAAACGAACAATCGACATCGCAGAAACCGACTTGCCGCTGCCCGACTCACCCACGAGCGCGACCGTCGAGTTACGTGGAATATCGAATGAAGTGCCCTTGACCGCATCAAAAATGGCACCGCCGTCCAGGCGAAACTTTACGTTGAGGTCTTTGACTTGAAGGATATTTTCCATTGATTGGCCTCGGGGCTTATTTGATCTTGGGGTCGAGCGCATCGCGCAGCGAATCAGTGAGCATCGAAAATGCCGTCACCAGAATCGCCATGGAAATCCCTGCCGCTGCCAACTGCCACCATTTGCCAATGACCAGCTCACTCTGCGCCTCGGCGAGCATGGTGCCCCAGGAAACGGAATCAACCGGCACGCCCAGGCCAAGATATGACAGGATTACTTCTGCCTTGATGAACTGCACAACGTGCTGCGATAGTTGCACCAGACACACGTGGCTGACGTTCGGCAGGATGTGTACGAACATGCGCCGAGAGTGGGTGGCACCGATGGCTTCGGCCGCTTTGACGTATTCGCGGGAGCCGTGCTTGATAAATTCAGCGCGGATAAGGCGGTAAATACCAGTCCAACCGGTAAGCCCCAAGATGGCGATCACCATCGGCACACCGCGAAAATCGGCCATCGCCGGTGAACTGGCGAATACCGCTGCAAACGCAAGTATCAGCAAGATATACGGGATAGAACTGAAGACGTTATAGAACCACTCCATGAAGTCACCGACCCGGCCGCCCAGATAGCCTGACAGTGCGCCAAGGATGGTGCCGATGACAGTAGCGATGAGTGCCGCGATCAGGCCCACAAAAATCGACGTCTGCGCACCTTTTATCGCTTTTTGGACCACATCGCGACCCCATTTATCACCACCGAACAGCAGACTCTCTGCGCGCGGTGTTTCAGTCACCTTTATTTTGGCCGTGCGCTCCTCCCATTCTTTGTAGCGCGGGGCGAGTGGGTCGATGTCGGAGAGATCAACGTACGGTACTTTAGCGACGGCTTCCTTGCTTTCAACCTTTGCTTCGAGATTGACAGAGCCGGCAAGGAAAGAAGGATTGGCATACGACACACCAACTTCCTTGGACCAGTTCTTGGCGATCAGCCCCATGTAGGAGCCGGTAATCATCAGCAGAAAAAATACCACGACAACGAGGGCAACCATACCCACTTTGTCGCGCTTCAGCCGACGCCAGGCCAGCGTCCACAAGCCGGGTGAGGATTGATGTAGCGGTGCTGCGGTAGTGTTGCTAGTCAAGACGGCGCTCATGGCGATTCCCTTATTTCAGCACAACGCGTGGATCGACAGCCTTGTAAAGCACGTCGACAGCGAGATTAACCAGCATCGTCACGACCGCAAGGTACACGGTGGCGGCCTTGATCACGGGGAAATCGGAACGATTTACGGCCGTCAGAATCTCACGGCCCAAACCTGGGATGGAGAAGAAGGTTTCCAGCAGGAAGGAGCCGACAAAAATTCCCGGCAGAGAAATGCCGACGTTGGTCAGAATCGGAATCATGGCGTTGCGCAGCACGTGCTTCATCATCACCGTTTTTTCGCCAAGGCCCTTTGCGCGAGCAGTACGCACGTAGTCCTGGTTTACTTCATCCAGAAAGAAGCTGCGATAAAGCCGCAACGCTGGTGCCAGCCCGACAAAGACTGCAAGCATGATCGGCAACGGCGCATATAAGGCAATATTCTTGACGAAGCTGTCGCTCCAGCCCTGCACCGGAAACCATCCCAACTGGAAGCCGAAAATATATTGCGCAACGATGATGTAAACGAGGAAGGAAATCGACATCGCCACAGTACAAACCATCATGATGGCGCGATCTGTGAGCGTACCGCGAACGTAGGCAACGCCGATAGCAAGCACTACACCGATGATGGTCTCTAGCAACAACACCGGAATCATGATTGTCAACGTCGGGCCAACGCGCGTGATCAGGATATTTGACACAGCTTCGTTGGTTGCCCATGAACGGCCAAAGTCAAATGTCACGATTTGCTTGACGAATACCCAGAGCTGGTACCAGTACGGCTGATCGACGCCCAACTGCTTGCGAATATTCTCTATCTGTTCAGCGTTGGTGATCTTGCCGGCCAATACCAATGCCGGATCACCACCAACCCAGTTGAAGAGGAAAAATATCAGCAGCACCACGCCCGCAAGCGTAGGAATCATCTGCCAGAGCCGTCTAACAATATAGGCACCCATCGGGCCTCCCTAAGTTAATGAAACCAAAAACGCCAGATGCTGGCTATTGCTGGATGACCGCTTTTTGTGCCGCCGCATCAATATCCAGATATTTGAAACTGGTAAACAGAATGGGGTGCTTTTTATAGCCAAGCACCCAGGGACTGATAAAGTGGTTGAAGATGCGGTGCACACCAAAGCGCCATGGCGCATAGACGACCGCGATACGATTCATTTCACGGTACAGCTTGTCGCGTTCCGGGCTGTCCGGCAACTTCAGCGCCTGTGTGTAGAGTGCGTCAAATGCAGGCGACTTGAATCGCGCATCATTTGAAATATTGGTATTGGGGCCGTAGAGCAACTGCAGGAAATTCTGCGCGTCCGGATAATCGGCGATCCAGGCGAGCCCGGACATTTGAAACTTACCAACCTTGCGATCCTTGAGAAGTTCCGCAAACTGCACCGCGACTGCTTCCATGCGGATACCTACAGCCGCCAGGCACTTTGCCCACAATTCCGCCTGCTGCCGAGCGGAGTCCTCGTTAGCACGATATTTGTAGGTAAGTCTGAGGGGTTTGCCGTTCGGCAATTCGCGCCAGCCGTCGCCGTCCCGATCTGCATAACCCAGCATATCAAGCATCGCCTTGGCTCGCGCGGGGTTGTACTCTTGCTCGATCGCGCGGAACGCGGGGTCGGAACCAATCAAGCCCGGCGCGACCAACGTTTGCATCGGGATTGCCTGACCACGACGGACAATTGCAATCTCCTGGTCTCGATCGTGAGAAAGCACCAGGGCACGGCGAAAGCCAACGTTTTCCGGCTTATATCCACCGACGACCGGGTCATCCATATTGAATACGTCATAGACAATCTCCGGCTGCTCCTCGCGAAAAACCCGCATGTTGCGCTTTTGCATCAGCGACGACAATTTGCCGCCTGGCAATACCTGCCCAATAAATACGGCTGGCGTTTCTTCAATGTAGTCGTGCTCACGATTCATGAATGCCAGAAAGCGCGGTTGCTCTTCTTCAATCGGGGCAATTTCAATGCGGTCGATGAGCGGCAGCTTCTTGCCGCCAAGCGCTTTGATCGCTTCATTGTCCCAGGAGTCTGCAGGATTGGCGTAGCGAGTATCGAGGGTGTGTCCCCGGTAATTGGGGTTTTTCTCCAGCACGATTTTCGAGCGGCGGACCCATTCCTTAAGTATGTATGGGCCGGTGCCTACGGGATGCGCCATCGTGTCATTGGCGTAGCCCTCTATTGCTTCTCGCGCGACGGGCACGACGATGGGAAGTGTGAAGAAATAGATGAAGTTGTAATCCGGCTCGCGCAACTTGAATGAGATCGTGTATTTGTCGAGCACTTTGAGGCCTTCAATGGGCGCCTCGTAGTCGTACTTGCCGCTTTTCTTGGCAGCGGCGACAAACTCATCCAGCCCCACGATGCGGTCTTCGAATAGCCAGGAATACGGGCTGCGATTAGCCGGATCGCGGAAGCGCTTGATAGCGTACTCCATGTCCCTGGCGACCAGTTCGCGGGGCTTGCCCTTGAAAATGGGGTCGTTGGAAAAATAGATGCCGGGTTTGATCTTGAAGGTGAAGCGGGTACCGCCCTCCTCGCCTACCGGAACCGATTCGACGATAAGCGGCACCACTTTTACCGGGCGCGCGAGCCAATCGTAAGTAAGCAATGAATCAAAGATGTTTTCGCAGATACCAACCGAATAGCGGTCTTCAATCTTCTGCGGATCGAAGCCGGTCTCGGCGGCGCGGAAAGCGATCTTGAGGGTCTTTTGTTCGACCGCATGTGCGGGCGCCGACAGCAGCAGCAAGGCTGCGGCAATGGCCGCAATCAGCGAACCAAAAATCCGACCGTGGCATTTTCTCGTTACCAGCAAACGCACATCGCACTCCCCTGCGTTA
>JANMZU010000504.1:0-8949 GCA_031383585.1 Betaproteobacteria bacterium | reverse complement strand
CCGACGGCCAACTTTACTTTTTCAGCACCCCGACGGCCAACTTTACTTTTTCAGCACCCCTAACGCAGATGTCGGCAAGCATTCGGGCCGCGTCCGTTACTTCCGTGACGTCATAGAGCACCACACACTCGGCAACGTCCTCCATCAAATCCAGTATGTCATCCATGTTGCTGATGAGCTTGTGGATGTCTTCGCGATCCAGTGGGATGACGAAAGTCTGATGCAGCAGGAGGACGGTCTCGTAGGTGACCTTGTCGGCTTTCTTCTCGATGGAGCTCACGTTTTGCGCGTGTGCTTCACGATTCCCCATGTCGCTCATGAACAGTTTGAGCGCGATGGCGCCTTCGAGCACGAGCGCGGCATGATCCTTGAACAGATCAAAAAAGCGGCCCTCTTTGGGCATCAATCTTCCGAACATAGCGCCCTCCCAGCTAATTTGTGACATTTTTGTGGCTGGGCAGATTGCAGCGGAACGTCAGTTCGCGTTTGGCGAATACGCCGGGACAATTTATCGGAACAGGCTACAATATTACAAAAATAAAATTCAAACCAAGTAGCACGCCAGTTGAATCAATATTAATCACAACTATCCCGGAGGATGTATGAAGGTCAAGAATCTCGTTTTAGCCGCAGTAGCATTCGCGGTTAGCAGTATCGTCGGCGCACAAACTTACCCCACCAAACCGGTCACGATGATCGTCCCGTTTGCGGCCGGTGGACCGACTGATACCGTTGCGCGTACCGTCGCCTCGGTCATGTCCAAATCGCTTGGCCAGACCGTTATCGTGGAGAACGTTGGCGGTGCTGGCGGTACGATCGGCGTCGGTCGTGTCGTGGCAGCCCCCAATGATGGCTATACGTTTCTACTGATGCATATCGGCATTTCAACTGCGCCCTCGCTGTACCGCACTCTGAAATACGATGTGAACAAAGATTTGGAACCGATTGGCCTCGTGACCGAAGTGCCGATGACGCTTATCGCCAAGACGGCCTTCCCGCCCAAGGATTTCAAAGAGTTGATTACTTACGTGAAGGCCAACAAAGACAAGGTTTCCTATGCCAACGCCGGTGTCGGTTCGGCCTCGCACCTTTGCGGCATGTTGTTCATGACGGCCATTCAAACTGACGTGCTGACCGTGCCTTACAAAGGCACCGCCCCGGCGATGACCGATCTACTTGGCGGACAAGTCGATTTCATGTGTGACCAAACCACCAACACCACGTCGCAGATCAAAGGCGGCAAGGTGAAAGCATACGGTGTGACATCGATGACCCGTGTTGCTTCATTGCCCGATCTGCCTACCCTTAACGAAGCGGGATTGAAGGACTTCAGCGTTGGCGTGTGGCACGGCGTGTGGACACCCAAGGGCACGGCAAAAGCGATTAACGACAAGCTGGGCGCGGCGCTACAGGCTGCCCTCAAGGACGACACGGTCAAGGCGCGGTTCGCCGAACTGGGTACCGCGCCAGAGCCAGCCTCCCGCCAAACGCCGGATGCATTGCGCGCCCATCTGGCAGCTGAGATCAACAAGTGGGCTCCGATCATCAAGAAAGCTGGCGTTTACGCTGATTAAGTAGGCATCGGCCTCACCAAAAGAACGCCCGGCTCGCCGGGCGTTTTCATTTGCAGATAAACTCCTCCGCATGGCCAAGAAAGCATTCACCCAAAATACCATCGCGATGGTGTACGACTTTGACGGCACCCTTTCGCCGCAGCCGATGCAGGAATACACGGTCCTGCCAAAATTTGGCATTGAACCTGAGGCCTTTTGGGCACGCGTGCACAAAGAGGCAACCGAGACCGGTTCCGATCCGATGCTCGTTTATATGCGCCTGATGATGGAGATGCTGTACAAGAACGACGAGGTTCACATTACACGCGAAGATTTTTCTGCGATGGCCGCCGGAATCCAGTATTTTCCGGGCGTTGAGGCGTGGTTCCCAAACATCAACGCCTATGTCAGAAAGCGTGGCGGCACAAGTGTAAACGTGCACCATTACATTATTTCTGCAGGGCAGAAGGAAATTCTGCAAGGCGTATCGATCCGCAAATATTTCAAGCAGATTTATGCGTCCGAGTACCACTTCAACCAGTACGGCATCGCGACATTCCCGAAGCTGCTCATTACCGATACGTCCAAGACGCAGTTTCTGTTCCGCATCAACAAGGGCAAAGAGACACTGTCTGAATCCATCAACGAGCACATGCCCGAAGGCGAGCGGCCAATTCCGTTCTCAAACATCATCTATATCGGTGACGGCATGACCGATGTGCCATCCATGGCGCTGACAACCAAGAGCGGCGGGCATTCGTTGGCGGTATTCAATCCAAAACTTGCCAAGAGCAAAGCCACCTGCGTACGACTGCTGGACGCCGGGCGAGTGGATTTCATCGCGCCGGCCGACTACCGCGCGACCAGCAAATTGACCAAGCGTGTCCAACTCTTGCTCGACTCGGTAATCGCCGGTATCGCGTATCAGTCTGAAGTGGCGGCCTGCAAAGCGGAAAACGCTTGAAGCCAAGTAGATGAGGCCGCTGACATATTCGCTTCTGCGAGATTTGTCGCATGAGCATTTCATCTCTGGCGCAAAGCTGGCCGAAAAATACGGTGTTTCGCGGAGCGCGATTTCCGATGCACTTCACGATGCCAGTGAAGGCGGCATCGGCATATTCAGCCTGACACGCAAAGGCTACCGCCTGGCCGAGCCTATCGAATTGCTGGACCTGGATCGAATTCATGCAGCGCTGGGCAAAAGCGCAAACCGCGTAGACGTCGAGGTTCTGGCAACCATCGACTCCACGAATTCTGAATTAATGCGGCGTGCGATCGCCGGTGCCCCAAGTGGCATGTGCATCGTTTCTGAATCGCAGACCAGTGGCCGCGGCCGCCGTGGGCGTATGTGGCACTCGGCACTTGGCTCTTCGCTGACGTTTTCGCTGCTATGGCGCTTTGATCGAGGCGCGGCACAACTGGCGGGCCTGTCGCTGGTGGTTGGGCTGGCAGTGTCGCGAGCGTTGGCCAATCTGGCCGATGCTAGCCTGCGCGATCCCGGCAGCATTGGATTGAAGTGGCCCAACGATCTCGTCGCAGGCGGCGCGAAGCTCGCTGGCGTACTAATCGAATCGCAAGGCGACATGCTTGGCCCCACGTCGGTCGTCATTGGCATTGGCATCAACGTCAATTTGACTGAAGCCATGCGCGCCAGCATCGACCAGCCCGCCACCGATGTGCGCATGCTCTGCGATCGGCCGCCATCCCGCAACCTGATGCTGGCGCGCGTACTGCAGGAACTAGTCGTCGTGCTGGATGAATTTCAACGCTCCGGCTTTCGTACCTTCAAGTCCACGTGGACAGCACAGCATATCTTGCACGGCAAACCGGTCCGCGTGCTGCATGTCGATGGCAGTACGATAGACGCGACTGTCAAAGGCGTGGCCGACGACGGTGTATTGGTGGTGACCGTAAAGGGTAAGGATCTGCATATCGCTGCAGGCGAAGTTAGCCTTCGCGCGATCCACAAATGAGCGGGCGGATTCTTGCAATCGATGCAGGCAACACGCGCGTCAAATGGGGTATAAATATCGACAACGCGTGGCTGCATTGCGGCGCCGTGGCGACTGCCGGCATTTCGCGTCAAACGCAGCTTGGTGACCTTCTGAAGGTGCAAGAAGTTGACCACGTTGTGGTGTCAAACGTGGCCGGGGTTGCGGTTGCACGGGCGATCACTGAACTGGTGCAACCACTAGGCAAAGCCGCAGTTTTTATCGCCGCTTGCGCGTGGCAGTGCGGTGTCGTAAACGGCTATGACGAACCTCCCCGACTGGGCAGCGACCGATGGGCGGCGCTCATCGCTGCTTTCGTTGCCGCGCCCGCTGTGCTGCGCCCAAAGTTGGTCGTCATGGCAGGAACCGCGCTGACGGTAGATACGCTGACCGCAGACGGACATTTTCTCGGTGGCGTCATCATGCCGGGCGCAGGGTTGATGCGACGCGCACTCAACAATGCGACGTCGCAGTTGCCCATGCCGCAAGGGATTTGCCGAGAGTTTCCGACGAACACGGACGACGCAATCACTACCGGCACGATCGAGGCTTGTGCGGGCGCCATCGCTCGCCAATACGCACTAGCTACAAACAAAATGGGAGGTCCTCCGCACTGCATCGCCAGTGGCGGCGGCATGCAGGAATTGGTCGCGCATCTTCCTTTTCCAGTATCGATCAACGACAATCTGGTCCTCGATGGCCTGCTCGCCATTGCCAGATCCCGAAACCCCGCCCCTCAAGATTGCTGAAAAGGACTATGGCGCGCCTTATTTTCTTCCTGTTACTTATTGCCAACGTCGCACTCGGTGCGTACTTGTATCAAAGCGAAACCACAGCCAAGCCAGCGGGGCCACGCGAAGTCAATGCAAGTGCTCTTAAGATAATTGCCGTAACAGACGCGGCCAAAGCTCAGCAGGAGGCAATTGCTGCCAAAGCAATTGCTGCGGCCCTCAGTGGCTCTGCTTGCGTCGATTTCGCGGTGAAGCAAGCGGACGCCGCGCGTGCGCAGGCCGCTTTCACCGAAATGCGGCTAGGCAATCGCCTGAGTTCGCGAATCGCTGAAGAGTTTTCGCGTTTTGCAGTGCAGTTGCCGCCACAAAAAGACAAGCGTGCCGCAGATGCCCTGGTGACAAACTTGAAAAAAGCCGGCATCAAGGATGTCTCTGCGCTGGGCGACAATGCGGTTTCGCTGGGGTTGTTTTCGTCTGATGAAGCCGCGCAAAAAGTCGTCGCCGACTTGAAGTTGAAGGCGCCATTGCTTGTGAAGGACGTGCAAGTGACGCCAAGAACCCCGCAGGTTAAAGAGGTGCTCTTCACGATTCGCGAGCCCGATACCAACATGGTCGCGCGACTGACGCTGATGCAGCGGGATTTTGAAGCCAGCGGCCTGCGCGCGGTGGCTTGTCCTGCAGTTGCCGCAGTGCCGGCGCCGACGGAGTCAAGTGTGCCAAACAAGAAATAGCCGTTCTGGCAGGGTTGGGGCTCTGAGACCAGGCTGGACCAGCAGCCTTACAAGAAATAACCTTGATCTGTTCCCTTTATGTGCGAGGTCCGTTCTCGGCGGCAGTGTGGGGGCTTCGCAAGCACTTTTGCCCCGAGAAGCCCGCCAATTGGCGATCTACGAGTTTCAATGGTTCGCCTTCTTTCTACCGCCAATAGTGAGAATATGGCCGCTGCAACCCCGAGCGTTACAAAACCTTGCCCGGATTCATGATGCCCCTCGGGTCCAGCGCCGCTTTGATGGCGCGCATCATGTCGAGTTCCACCGCCGACTTATGGCGAGTGATTTCGTCACGCTTCATTTGTCCCAGGCCGTGTTCCGCGCTGATCGATCCGCCTAGTTCGTCTAGTAGTGCGTAGACAATGGCGTTTGCAGCGCGAGTCTGTTCAGTCGAAGGCAGCAAGCCAGGGAAACTCAGGTTGTAGTGTAAATTGCCGTCGCCGATGTGCCCAAAACAAATCACCTGTGCATCTGGAAATGTTTTGCCAAGCGCGATGTCGCCGCGTCGGATGAATTCAGCGATTCTGGAAATCGGCACTGAAATGTCGTGCTTCACACTTCTGCCGCGCAGTTTTTCGGCCTCGGGAATGTGTTCGCGAATGCTCCATAGCGCCTGCGATTGTGCTTCGCTCGTCGCGATGATGGCGTCGAGCGCCTGGCCAGTCGCGAACGCCGGCTCCAGCGCGGCAGCTAGCGCATCTTCGAGCGCCGCATCCTTGAAGGTATCGGCCAGTTCAATCAACACCTGCCAATCGTGGCGAGCAACAAATGGTTCGGTCGTTGCCGGAAAATGCGCGATGACATGATCGAGGCACACCCGCGACATCAGCTCAAACCCGGTGAGCCGGTCCCCCATTGCGCCCTGAATCGTTGCAAGCAATGCCACCGCCGCAGCGGGATCCGGCACGGCAACCAGCGCGGTGCTGGTGCGCTGCGGCTTCGGGAAAAGTTTCAGAACAGCAGCGGTGATAATTCCCAACGTGCCTTCGGCGCCCATCAACAAATGCTTCAAGTCATAACCCGTGTTGTCCTTGCGCAGCGCCTTCAGCCCATGCCAGATTTGCCCATCCGGGATGACCGCTTCGATACCAAGCACCAGATCACGAGCATTGCCAAAGCGCAATACGGCGGTGCCGCCCGCATTTGTCGAAAGGTTGCCGCCAATCGTGCAACTACCCTCGGCGGCAAGTGACAATGGGAAAAAACGATTGTTTGCGAGCGCCGCCTCCTGTACTGCCGCAAGGATGCAACCGGCTTCGACCGTCATCGCGTTGTTCGCCAGATCAATCGAGCGAATTTGGTTCATGCGAGTCAGTGACAGCACGATCGCAGCGCCTGAACTGTCGGGCACACTTCCGCCAACCATGCCGGTGTTGCCACCCTGCGGCACAATCGGTGTACCTGTTGCGGCACACAGTTTGACCACATCTGCGACTTCTTGCGTATTGGCGGGCCTTACAACGAGACCGCTGCTGCCGACGTAATTGCCGCGCCAGTCGCGCACATACGGTGCGATATCGGCGGCATCGGTAACCATCCCGCGGACACCGACGATCTCCTGTATGCGCGCGAAGAATGCCGGCTCGATCATTTCGAATTGCGTATTTTCGCCAGTGTGGCTGTTGTTGAGCGTTCGAACTGGAACGCGATCGCGTGAACGCTGCCGCCCCAGGCCTTCACCTCATCGCCGCCGACGATCTGATCGATCGGCCAGTCGCCGCCCTTGACCAGTACATCGGGGCGCGCTTCCAGAATACGCTGCAAAGGGGTATCTTCGTCGAACCACGTTACCAACGAAACGCACTCCAGAGCTGCGAGCACTGCCATCCGGTCTTCAAGCACGTTGATCGGGCGATCTTCACCTTTGCCGAGTCGCTTGACGGACGCATCGGAATTAAGCGCCACGATCAGCGACGAGCCCAAGGCTCTCGCCTCTGCCAGGTAGGTGACGTGGCCTCTATGAAGCACATCAAAAACGCCATTGGTGAAGACCCGGTCCCGGTCGAGCAATTTGGCCCGTACCGTCAGCTCCCCCGGCGCGCAGAACTTGTTTTCAAATGATGGACGCATGGCGTGATTGTAACTGCCACATCCAAGTTCGTCAGGCTGAGTGCACCTTGGCAACTGGCGTTGCAAGGCTCGCGATCAGCTCCTTGCGAAACCGGTTCAGATCCGTCGATGTCTCAAAAGTGCGATCAAACAGACTCGACATCTGCTTGAGAATGCCGTTGACGACCCGGTTCTCCCAGACCTTGTCAAACTGAATCTGCGTATCTAGCCAGTGCTCAAGCCATTCCGGGTCCGGCAAACGGGATTGCACGGTATCGTTGGGAAACAGGTCCTTGTTGACGTGAAGATTGGTCGGATGCAACGGCTTGCCGCTCTTGCCAGAACTCGCCATCAACACGCCAATTTTTGCGAATGCCAGTTTTGCCTCGCCACCGACTTTTCCAATGGCGCGCTTCATATAGCGGAAGTAGGCGCCAGCATGGCGGGCCTCGTCTTTTGATATTGTGTCGTAGATTTTCTTGATGACCGGTTCGGTGTGCCATTCGGAGGCGCGCCGATACCATTGGGTCAGCCGAATCTCGCCACAGAAGTGCAGCATCAATGTCTCGAGTGCTGGTGCAGGATCAAACGGGAAGCGCACCGCGTGCAGCTCGGCTTCGGTGGGCACCAGGTCAGGACGAAAGCGATGCAAATAGTCCATTAAAACCAGCGAATGCTTTTGCTCTTCATAAAACCAGATCGACATGAACGCGGAAAAATCGCTGTCGTCCTGGTTGTCCCGCAAGAACATTTCCGTAGCGGGCAGCGCCGACCATTCTGTGATGGCATTCATCTTGATGGTGATGGCCTGCTCATCGGTAAGTCTCGAGGCGTCGAAAGACTGCCATGGTATGTCGCTGGCCATATTCCAGCGCGATTTTTCAAGGTCGCGAAACAGATCAGGATAGAGCATGGGAGTTGTGTTGCCCGGCAGATTTGGATTCATCGAGGATTTCCGAATTAAGTGACGTCAAGCTGCAACCACATCAGTTTCTATATTACGGCGTTTATCGTTTGACGGATGTCGTTATCGCAGTAACCAAATGGAACCACGAATATACGACCGTGTTGTGACGCCATCGTTCAAGCTGCCCTGCCCACTAGCCCATGTAAGGTGCCCGAAACCATCGCCTCGACAATCTCATCGGTATTGAGCTTGCCCGCCCGCAGCAAATAGTCGACGGTTGGGTCGCAGGAGCGGGCGTACAAGGTATAAACAATCACGTCGTCGGGCAAGCTCGGCTGGATGTCGCCAACGCGCTTGGCCTCCTTAACCAGTGCATAAAAGCGATTATTCACTTTCAGCGCCAATGCCAGATATTCGAGATTGAACATTAGCGCGCGTTGCAGTGCGCCGCGTGTGGAGGGCAGATGTGGAACGCCTCCCCGCATCCGGTGCTGCAGCGACCAGCGCAATATTTCTTCCAGTCGCTGAGCCGAGTGCCATTCGGCGGGCATCCGATCCAGAACCTCGACAGTCTGGTAGAGCAGGCGGGTCATGACCGCCGCCGCCAGTTTTTCCTTGGATGAGAAATGCTTGTATAGACTGCCCTTGGCCACGCCGACCGCTTCGGCAACATCGTCCATGGTCATCAAGTCATAGCCTTTTTCCGATAACAAGCGGTTAACGGCATCGAGGATGGCTTCTTCACGTGCATCAAACTGTTGTTTTTTAAATGGAATTTTCAGAGAAAGCATATGACATTGACTTTTAGTAGACTTCTTGGTTCAATCCGTGACTTCTCAGTCACTTAATGACCGATAAGGTTGCTAGTGTGATTGTGCCACCATTGCCAGCGAATTCCAAGCCTCCGCTTCGATGCCGCCGAAAGTCATGCCATGCTGAAAGTTGAGG
>JANMZU010000258.1:0-3905 GCA_031383585.1 Betaproteobacteria bacterium | reverse complement strand
TAATGGGAAAAAGCGGAAGTGGCTGTTACGCTTTAACCAAAATGGTGCTGGAGGTGGGAGTAGCGTTTTTTCCGTACGCTCTCGTGACCCATATGCCTCCCGGTCAAAAGCAGCCGCCTAACCCAATGTACTTCAGCAAGCGGAACGTGGAAACCCCGTATCGCTCCCTTCGGGGACAGCAGGCTGCAAAGTCTGCCTATGGTGGTGCGGGAATAGGATATCGGAAGAAGCGAATGCCGCGCTGTAATGGCGCGGATACGGGTTTTAATGTTACCCGACGCGAAAGCGGGCCCACGTCCGATTGGTGGTGCGTCGCGAGAAGGCTCGGAGAACCGTTATTGTGGGGGAATGCAAATGGACGCAGCATCACGGGCGTGTGCGCCCCCAGCATGGTCCACCTGACATGTACAACGGCTGCGGGTGAGTATCGCGCAGGTAATTCGGGGAGCAATCCGAGTTCCCGGGTCAGTGATTGATTGTCGCTGGCCTTTGTGCTGCTCGAGCCGAGTGATGGGAAACTATCATGCTCGGTTCCTCGGGGGCTGGACGCGGGTGACCGCGTCTGGCTACCCTCCTTCGCGAGCGCCTGTCAGTTTTCTCGTAACCGGTCATAGAGATCAGTGAAGAACATCATAGAGTCGCTCAAACAGGAGTTTGCATGCAATCCTGGCGACTAGCAAATGCTGACGAACTCGCCGTCGAGTACAAATACACTTTTTATAAGCCGTCGCCGAGCGTCCTTCAAAAGCTCAAAGTTGGGGGGGCTGTCAAACTCATCTTCCTCTTCGAAAGTGACGATCCTGAAGCCCCGGGAGCCGAGCGTATGTGGGTTCTCATCGACGAGATAGCCGATAAAGGTACGTTCAAAGGTTGCCTCAATAACCATCCGAAGCACATTACCGACCTGGCACTCGGCGATTCTGTTGAATTCACATCACAACACATCATTGCTACTGAGCACGATGACGTTGACAACTTGGTGGAGCGGTACATCAAGAGATGCTACGTCACGAATCTCGTTCTGCGGGAAGGTCGGCCGGCAGGTTACCTGTACCGCGAGGATCCCGATCACGAGGACGACAGTGGGTGGAGGATCACTGCAAATGACGAGTCAGATGAATATATGGATGACTCAAAGAACTGCGCTTACGTTTCGCTTGGCGCAGTGCTGAATAAAGACGACTCTTTCGTGGAAGTGCTGGAGTCGCCTATTGGCTCAGCCTTCATTCGTGATCTTGCAAGCGGGCGATTCGTACCATGCGACGATGAGACCTAAACTTCCGTTTGGAGGATTCGTCCCTGCACACTGGGACTTATCTCAAATTTCACCTCACAGATGGCTAAGTAAGTAGCCGCACGTCTTTTACACCGCTTCTCTTGCCAGCCTTCGAACCGGTGCACATAACGCGGGCTTAAGTCAAAATGGCTGTCCGGCTACAATGAGTCGTGTAGTGACCTGCAGTTGTAAGTCGCAGAACGGCCACCAGCCGTCATTCATGTGTGTCGTAACGTTTTCCACATACCGGTCATTCTAAAGCCGGCATCGTTTCAGCTAATTTGGGCCCAATGCAAGATTTTGTAAACCCTCTAAGGCACCATGCCGCTGGTCCGTAAATTAATTGCTATGTCAGTCTCGAGCTTGTTCACGCTAGCTTTGATATGATCCGCTGCGTCGTTCATGCAAAGGCGATAGCCGAATGTCATGTGGTTAAACATCCCATTCAAAGACCATCTTGAAATGTCGCGTTGCATCGGCGGCGAGAAATACGACGAGGCAATCCCATATCATTAGTCGGGGGCTAACTAACTCTGCGAAGGATGTTCAATCGCTCGAAATGATTGCGCGCTGCCATCATTGGGCAAGCCGAGAGGAGGAGGCGATTAGCACTGCCAATCAAGCGCTCGTCTACGATCCCAGAAACTTTGCCTCAATCGAACTATTCGGAAATATTTACGTTAGTCGCGATGCACACGACATTGCGGCGCCTTATGTCCGTTTAGGACTGGAGTGCTTTCCAGAGCCAACACCAGCAGTGCCTCGATTGTTTCTCTCCATACTTCGCATGGTTGGCTTTCTCATTCCAAGAATGAGGAAGGCTGCCAGTAAAGTAGAGAAATTGAATGGCGACCTAAACAAATCAAATAGAGAGTGGTTTCTCTGGGCCAAGGAATACTTTGGCCGCCAGAGTAATTAGTTTGTTTCCTATATGAATAAAAAGGCACTGCTTTGGAGCAACCAATCGGAATCCTTGAAAACTTCGGCGACGCGCGTTTCCCACTTACGAGCAGCGATTGGGACTGCTGGCTCACCAAACTGCAACAGCTTGGTGTCGAGGTCCGTGTTCTCACTCGCCAACACCTCGAAGACTGCGAGGCCCAAACGACCGACATCTTAGCCACTCAAGGCATTCTCATATTCGGTGGCGAATCGTTCCGATTCATCTCACAACTCGACTGCAAGGGCTTCGGGCTTTACGTTGAGATTGCCGCACGCACGTCGGTCACCGCCAAGAAGCTTTTGTCACATCTCCACGCGCTCTTTCCTGCCCCAAAGCCACCCTCGTCGTGGGGGTTCTAAACTTGGATTTGGCGATGCCGTTCTGCAAATGTGCCCATTTCCGGGAAAGAAACCGGCGGCTTAGGAGGCCTTGCTTTGAAGCAACCAATCAGAATCCCTGAACTCTTCGTCGGCGACGAGCGTTTCACACTTACGAGCAGCGATTGGGGCTGCTGGCTCACCAAATTGCAACAACTTGGTGCCGAGGTTCGTGTTCACACCCGCCAACACCTCGAAGACTGCGAGACTCAAACGACCGATATCATATCCACTCAAGGCATTCTCATATTTCGTGGCGAATCATTCGTCTTCGTCGCACAAATCGACGACGAGGGATTCGGGCTTTACATTGAGATTGCCGCACGCACTTCGGTCACCGCCAAGGAGCTTTTGTCACATCTCCACGCGCACTTTCCCGCCCCAAGGCCGTCCTAGTTCCCAGTCCCAGGGGCTAATGTTTGAGATTGGCGATGCCGTTCTGCAAAAGCGCTCGCCTCAGGAAAAAAGCCGTGGAAATCTTCGGCCAGTTGATGGCGGCAGCGCACCAATTCTGTCCCTCCTCCCAGCAAAAGTTCTGGGCGAGACATTCGTTTGGCAATGCGATCGATCACCAACGAAATGTAGCCGGGAATGCGATAACTTGTTAGCCAGTCCTCTTGGATCATTTTAGTGACCGAGGGCTTCATGGTCACCGGCAATACCGCATCCTGGGTTTGCAACATTGCATAAATTTGCTGCGAGAATGTCTCTAACTCCATCGCCGGATAATGGTCGTGCCATGCTAAGGCGAGAAAATGATCGTAGAAGACGTCCACCATTATTCCCGCCGCACGGCGATAGGCTGGTGTGATGCGCTCCCGGCTGCGCCGCACCAGCGGGTGCTGATCGGTATAGCGGTCAATGGCGCGATGCAGCCGGATTCACTCGCGTACACCCTGGCCGTATCTGGTTTCATCGGGGGGGCGGCTAAAATCACCGATCAAGCCACCGATTTGCCACTCGGGATTGGGTCCGGCAAGCGCTAGATGGGCGAGGAAATTCATTCTTCAGACTGCAAGACACGCCGCGATTTAATTAAATCGTGAAGATTCATTTCGTGAAACACGCACAACGGTATTGGGGACAGACCCTGAGGTTTCCCCGCATTCATGCAAGAGCAGCGCACGCATGAGCAGCCTGTTGCGTTAGCGGCGGTATCGCATTCCATGGTCGCAGTTTACTGATGTCGTCGAGGGCCGCATTCAAGATTCGGCGCCCAAGCGTGAGCACGGAAATCTCCTGCCGATCAACACGCCGCGTAGCCATGAATTGCAATTCCAGTTGGTGCTCTCTTGCGCGCTCGCCAATG
>JANMZU010000380.1:0-6941 GCA_031383585.1 Betaproteobacteria bacterium | reverse complement strand
GATAGGCGTGCAACTCTGCATCCGCAGGGCTACGGTTGGAACACTCTGCGCTGTAGGCCTCGAAGTTCGAGAGCTGCATAAGCAGTTCCGCCACATGCCGGGGGCATTCGCAGGCTATCGTGGTGGACAGGCCCGCGATTTTAGTCAAAGTGGCATCGCCATAACGACGCGCTGTGACATCGCCTGCCGCCAAGTGCAGCGTATCGGGTAGCGCGGGCTGGTTGTCCGGTTCTGCGCCGTGCGCCTGAAACGCACCCTGCAGCGACGCCATCCACGCGCCCAGGGCGCTGTCGTCGTCCGGCTCACGGACCACCATCACACCCGAGGCGGCAAACGCACGCACCGCTGCTGCGCCAGCGAACCGATAAGTCACTGCTACCTGTCGAGCGCGCCAAGCGTTTTGCAGAGCTGTCAGGTCGGCGAGCGCTTCGGCTTGTAAACCCGGCGCTTGCCACAGCAGCAAATCGACCGCAGAAGCCGAGGCAGCATGAGCTGCTTCTGCGAGGGAGTCGAATACCGCTGTCACCTGCCACGGCTGCTGGAGGCACTGGAGGACAGCAGGACGCTGCAGCCGTAGCGCCAGCGCGCGCCCGACCAGGGTTAGCCGAAACACGCCCACCCGCGGCGCGGCCGACAGAACACTATTGCGAGCAGCGCTATCCGACTGGGTAAGGGCAACTTGTTGCAGTTGCGCGGGGTCGAGTGCGGCAATCGAGCTGATAGCATGCCCTTGCTCGGTCAGCTGCCTTAGCAGCATCACACGTTGGACGTCGGCGGCCGAATAGAGCCGATGCCCTGAAGGCGCGGTGATCGGCTTCACTGCGCGGTAGCGCTGTTCCCAGATTCGCAAGGTCGAGACTGGCATGTGCGCCATGCGCGCCACCGCGCCGCTGCGGAAGGTGGGCAGCGACGCCGGCAGCGACTGGATGGCGTTGGTGTGTTGCTTCTTTACGATCATTAGTTGTTCGATTGAGTTTGAAATGAGTTGAATTATGGCCTCATTTTGCTTCCCAGCTTCAATTTGAGTTTGATATGCATTCAATAGTGTATTATCGAAGCATGAATGAATCGTCATGCCCACATCCAACCGTTTACTTTGACGGCGGATGCCCCGTCTGTTCGCGTGAAGTGGCGATGTACCAGCGTGCGCAGGGCGCTGACGCCGTGCAATGGGTAGATGTCGCTCACTGCGGCGCTTCAGAGTTAGGCGTCGGTCTGACCCGTGAAGCCGCCATGTCCCGACTGCACCTTCGCCGCCCGGACGGTAGCCTCGTTAGTGGCGCCGAAGCATTCGCCAGCTTGTGGCGGGCATTACCGCGTTGGGCTTGGCTGGGTCGCGTGTTTGGTACCGGACCGGGCCTATGGCTGTTGGAAGCCAGCTACCGCGTCTTTCTGTTGGTTCGCCGCGGGTGGCGCAAGCCTTGAAATGCGAGGCGTCCCGCGTGCAGGTCGCTTGCTGGCATTGAAGGCGCCTCGACATCCGCTGCCGCTTTAGCTATCACCATGATCGACAGCCATCGCGTTCGCCTAGTAAACTCTACCCTTTCACACATCAAGCACACGCTGAGACTACGGGCCCTTAGACGTGAACCTAGCCAACCAATCGGCCTGAATATCGAAACGGGAATCTCATGAACAACACACGACGTACTTTCCTTATCTCCGTGGCAGCCACCGCTGCTGCACTTACCACAACGGCACACGCGCAGACCAAGGCCCCGCCTATGCTCGATGCGAAAGACCCTCAGGCAGTCGCGCTGGGATACTTCGCTGACGCCACCAAGACAGACACCAAGAAGTTTCCAAAATACGCAGCTGGCCAAAACTGCATAAACTGCGCCCTCTACCAGGGAAAACCGACAGATGCAGCTGGCGGCTGCCCGCTGTTCGCAGGCAAGCAGGTTGCAGGTAAGGGCTGGTGCAGCGCCTGGGTCAAAAAGGCCTGATGCAGTAGGCGTAGTCGAGGTTGGCGGTTGCTGGCGGCCGAGATGGAACGAGCGCCAGCACTGCCGATTTCATTGATGAGCGATAGATGCGCCCTCTATCCTGCAGGCGCTAACGTAAGCAGCAATCGCCTGACCACTGGATGCTGCACTTTTTTCTCTGCCACAATCAGAAAAAAGTGCTCTTCCACACCTTCGCAGGGCCCAATCCTCTCCACGTTGTATTGCGCGACTAATTGATCGTGCACCAACTCGCTCGCGGCAAACACGCCCATGCCGCTGGCGCCGAAAGTCTTTAGCAAAGCGCTGTCTTCGAACTCGCCTGCCACATTCGGTCGGAGCGCCCGTTGCGCAAACCACTGATCTAGTCCGGCGCGCACGGCCACATGCGATGTTGGCAAGAGTACCGGAACGCTGGCTAGCGACTGTGGAAATCCCGCTAGCGCAGCAGCGTATAACGTGTGCGATGCGTACCAGGCCAGCGACGACGAACCCAGTGCGTGGCTATAAACCTTCAAGTTCGGATTCGGCGGGGCAGCCCGGTCCGCCAGCACCGCGTCCAACCGGTGAAGCGCAAGGTCAGCAAGCATATCCGCGAAGTCATCCTCGTGACAGAGCAGCCGCAAATTGGGCTCATTCAATATCGGCTGCAACAACCTTCTCACCACCAGCTTTGGCAGTCCATCCGAAATGCCGAAGACAAGGCGTATGCCTGGCGATTTGACTGCCGCATCAATGACGCCGGGTAACTGCTCGCCCAACTGAAAAATCAGGTCAGCCTGCTGCATTGCGGCCAGGCCGGCCTCGGTGAGCACCAGCCCGCGGCCCGCGGGCTTCAGCAGGGCATGGCCGAGCGAGCGCTCCAGTTCGCGGACTTGGGTACTCACGGTCTGCACGGCCATGCTGAGGCGTGCCGCAGCGGCGGTAATGCTGCCTTCTTTGGCGACGACCCAAAAATAGTACAAGTGACGGTAGCTGAAGCGCGTGCTCATATTCCGGTTTCTCAGAACTGTTGATTCGTAATTATCTGCTTTTTTCGAATCCGGTTGTTCTGCATCATGGCTACACCTTTCAACCAATGGAGGTCTGACATGGAAGTCATTTTTGAATCCCGCGATCCGGACGGCGCGCAAATGCGAGAAATCGCCGTGCAACGCGTCAATTTCGTCATGCGCCGGCTGAGCTGGCTGGTGCCGCGCGCCAAAGTGCAGCTATCGGACGTCAACGGCCCGCGGGGCGGTGTGGATAAATGCTGTCGCCTTGAACTCAAGACCGACCATGTCGGCATCGTAACGATTACCTCGATGGCGCGCGACTGGCGAAGCGCGCTCGAAAGCGCCCTTGCGCGTGCCGCCCAACTGCTGGTTCGCAACTGGCAGCGCCAGCGGGATCACAAGCGTTCGCGCCGTCTTGCATTTGACTTTGACCAACAAACCTAAGGAGACCAACATGGAACAATTAAACAGAACCAGCGCCGCCACTGCTACGCTGCCCTATCCGAAATCAATAACCTCGGATGTAGCCGCCGCCGACGGCGCAGCGCGGGTACTGCGCAACACCTATGCATTGCTGGCAATGACGCTGCTGTTCAGCGCCATTACGGCCAGTGCAAGTGCAGCGCTGAAGCTTCCCGCACCCGGCATCATGCTGACCTTACTGGGGTACTTTGGCCTGCTGTTTCTTGTCTACAAGCAGAAAAACAGCGTATGGGCGCTGCCAGCCGTATTTGCGCTGACCGGATTCATGGGCCACACGCTCGGGCCGATGCTGACGAAGTCGTTGGCACTGCCGGGCGGCGCCCAAGTTGTCGCGATGGCACTCACCGCGACCGGGGCGACGTTTCTTGCCTTGTCGGCCTGGGTACTCAAAACCAAACGTGACTTCAGTTTTATGGGCGGTTTTCTGTTTGCGGGAATCGTGATTGCGCTGATTGCCGGTCTCGCCGCGGTATTCCTGCAAATGCCCGCACTTGGACTGGCCGTGTCCGCGATGGTCGCGCTGCTCTCAGCCGGCCTGATCCTGTTTGAGACCAGCCGCATTGTGAATGGCGGTGAGACCAACTACGTTCTGGCCACTGTTGGTCTCTACGTCGCGATATTTAATTTGTTCACCAGCCTGCTGAGTCTGTTCGGCTTTGGCGGGCTGAACGAATGATGAAAAACACGGGCAGCAGTCGACCGGCAAGACAGTTCTGGCCGGTTTATTCGTCCACACCTATTTAAAGGAATACCGAGATGCGAACCTACCCCACCAACAGCCCGCAGGCAGCGGCGCGTATCATCGCTTTGGCGATGCTCGCCGACGGCCATCTTTGCAAGAGCGAACTAGACGCGGTGAATACGCTCGATGTGCAAGCGGAGCTTGGGCTAAAGCCTGCTGAGTTGCAGGCGGTAATACATACCCTTTGCGAGGATCTCCTGGTGACGGCAAACGGCCAATGGGAAGACGCATGCAAAGTGGACGCCGACACGCTCGTCGAGCTGCTCGCGGAAATTGACGCCCCAGACTTGCGATCAAACGTGTTTCGGCTTTGCGCGACTGCTGTCGCAGCCGACGAGCATGTGGCCGATAGCGAAAACGCATTTCTCATTGCCGTCGCGGAGCGCTGGGGCATGTATCCGGTGCCGGTCGGGCACGCCGACATTCCTCAGCGCGCCAACCAACTCTGAATATGTGAGCATGTGAAAGCGTTTTGCTCGCCGGCGTCGGCGAGGTAATGGCAAGCGGCAGGCGCTATATGTAAAAGCTGGACACAACAGCACTTGTCGAGCCGCCTACTGCCTGACCTCTTGAAGAATCTGCGCCACATTTACTGTCCGCGCTTTTTCCCGAATAGCCGGCAAGTACTGCCCTTGCATGCCCTTCGCTTCACCGAGCAATTGGGTATAGGTGTCTTTCAGTACCGCGGTCGAGAAAGTCCGCCCACCGGCGTAATAGCGTTTGGCCAGATGCCCCAACGCATAGGTTGTGGCAAAGGACATTCCAGAACTCACCGTCTGCTTGGCAATGCCGCCGATGAGTCCGCCGATCAGGCCGCCGCCAAATACGCGACCCAGCAGTTTCACACCGATCTGCTCCACATATTGCGACGCCATGCCAACGCCCGCAGTAGCCAGAAAATCCTTGATGTGGCCCTTGTCCAACTCGAATCCGTAGGTCTTGCCAATGCGATAGACCATTTTCATTTGCAGCGGAATGATCGCCATTGAGGCAAGCGTCTCCGGCAATAACTCCAGCGCGCCGTTGAGGATGGCGTAATTAAGTACCAGCTTGTCCTGCTCGGCAACCGACATGGTCGAGGCAAGCATGGTCGGCTCCAGTGGTGACGATTGCGACAATGGCGACGCTGTGAGGGCAGCGGAGTTCGCGGCAAACGCACTCGCTGCGCTGCTTGCGCTGGCATTCAATGCCAGCTTCATCCGCAGATTGGTGAGAAACGCCCGCTCCGCCTCGCTCTGGGCGCCATCGGCATCACACACGCTTACACAGAGCTCAAAGGCGAGGCTCTTCGCTTCAGGCGTCGCCAGCGCAGCAACGGCACTGTCCAGCGAGACACGATTCAGGATCACATCCTGATAGATCGATGCAACATTGATTTCAGTATCCCTCGACAACGCGCTCGCGATGCGCTTCAGTTCATCACGCTCAACGTCGCTATTGTCGCCATCGGCAAACGCGGCCATCAGCGCCAGTGTGATGATGGCTTTGTTTTCTTGTTCGGTCATTTAGTGCTCCTGAAAAATGCGGACTCGGATTGTTGTGTGTTCGACTGCAATTCCCACGAAAGTTCACGTCGGAAAGTTCAATCCGAAGCCCAAGCCGAAATTTCTGTCTTGAAATATAGTTTGCGTTGATATGTCAGTATTCAATCACTAGCGCGCCTCTTGGCGCCACGTGAACACATTCGTCGAAGCAAAATAGTCATCAAAGAATCATGTTTTGCGTCAAGTTGACGTGAGGATATTGCCGACAGCTTGAGTTACTTTCGCTTGTTGGGCCCCACGTTATCAAGCTACGCAGAACGCCATTCCACGCCATTCCCCAGTACTTTCCGCCTGAAAAGCCTCGCCAATCCTGGAGTTTCAATTTTTGCCGTTCCCTGCAAGTCCAGCGATTGCGACGGCGGCTTTCCACGTCTCTGCCTCCGTCGCATTTCACATCAATATGGCTGCCGCGCAATCGGCTTAATCTGCGATGTTCCAGCAAACGGCCCGCTGTTAAACACGTAAGTCATCGTCGCATTATTGGCGTCGCTGAAGTTCAGCGTCATCGTGCCAGCCGGTACAAGCTGCAGTGCGGCCGGGCTGTACGTTGCGCCTAACCAGGGTGAACTCATCGTACTGAAGAAGGCACCGGTATAGCTGTTGCCAGTCCAGACGCCGTCTGTCATCACATACCATGTCGCTTTGCCGTCCGCGCCATAGGTATACCAGGCTGCAAACAAAATGCCTTGCTGCTGCGTGATGCTGACACCCCAGCCGTCTTGCGCCGCACCGCCCCACCACATGTCGCCAACCTGCAGTGGTGACGTGCCGCGACCAAACACTTGTCGCTGCATCGCCTTCTGTCCGGAAATGCCGTTGATGACGTATTGCAGGGTCGCCGTTGAGCTGCTGGTGAAATTGATGCTGATGTTGCCGACCGCCGCGCCAACCTTGAATTGCGATGCGCTGTAGCTATTCAGCGGTGCAGATGCTGGCTGATAGATGGGGCCGGAATAGGTGGTGAAGTCCGCGTTCCACATGCCGCCGGGCAACACGTACCAGATCGGTTTACCGGCATTGTCGTAGACATAAATGGCATTGAGCTGAATCTGACCGTGCTGCTGGATCGACATGCCCCAGCCATTTTCGGTCGAGCCCGCCCACCACATGTCACTGTAATTCTGCGGGCCGGGCACAGCGACGGTGGCGCGGAACATGCCGCGGCCATATGTGGCTGCTATCAGCGTGGATTGGTCGTACCAGAATAGTTCGCGCACCCGCACGCTGGCCGGGC
>JANMZU010000374.1:0-10326 GCA_031383585.1 Betaproteobacteria bacterium | reverse complement strand
TGCCGTTCGGGTTGAGGCCGCGCTACGTGATTCAGATTTCGTTGCGAGGCTAGGTGGTGACGAGTTTCTGGTGGTAGTGCCACAAGTGTCTGATCACGAAACGGCAGAACGCATCGGGAAAAAAATAATTGACGTGGTTGGCTCGCCGTATTTGTTAGGCAGCGGCACGGCCTCAGTGACCGTCAGCATCGGCATCACGTTGTTTCCCCGCGATGCGCGTGATCGGGAGTCGCTGATGAAGTGTGTCGATCTCGCGCTTTACAGAGCCAAGCGCACCGGAAGGAATCGTTTGTGTTTCTTCGAAGCTGGCTTACCGGAACTGGTGGGCGTCAATAAAGGCAGGCCCCATCCGCCCGTAGACGACACCCAAAAATAATCACCTGAAATCAGCGAGCACGCATTCCGGCGATATATTCGGCAAGTGCCAACATGTCTCTTTCGCGCAAGCGGCCCGATATTGTCTGCATCTGAGCGTTCTTACGCTCCCCGACAGCGTAACCCTTGAGCGCGCCAAGTGTATACTCTTGCCACTGTCCTGCCAGCCGAGGGTAAATCGCAGGAATACCTGCACCCGCGCCACCGTGACACCCTGCGCAGGCCGGAATTTTCAACGCTGGAATACCGCCGCGAAAGATTTTTTGACCTTCCTCGGCTAGGGCTTTGTTGTTCGCAACCGCATTGGCTTTCGCGCGTTGCGCAAAGTAATAGAGGCCCAATGCCTTCATGTCGGCATCCGTCAGATTGGCGGCCATTCCTTGCATGGTAGCGTTCTTGCGGGCGCCGGACTTGTAGAGTGCAAGCTGCTTGGCGATATACTGATCGGGCATTCCCGCGATGTTGGGATTGGTTGGAATCGCGCTCATGCCGTCTAAACCGTGGCACGCAACGCAGACCGCGCCGGCGATTTGTTGGCCGCGGGCCGCGATTTCGGCTTTGGTCGGGCCAGTCTTCGGCGATTCAGTCCTTGTAGGCTCCGAGCTTGCATTTGCTAATGATGTACAGATTGCCAGAATTACAGTTGTCAGAATGCGTTTCATCGCCAAGCCCTTGAATTAATGATGCAGGAAAGTGGACTAAAGCATGATTTTAGCTGATCGCGCACGAAGAGGAAACCATGGGGTTGTTTGACCGAGCGATGTACGTCGCATCCGCGCATGACTTGGAACAGCTGCCGCCTGATGTTGGAGCGGAGGTCGCGTTTGTCGGGCGCTCGAATGCCGGAAAATCAAGTGCGATCAATACACTTGCAAATCACCGACGGCTTGCTTTTGTGTCAAAAACACCGGGGCGCACTCAGCTGATTAATTTTTTCGCACTTGGCGATGAACGTACCCTCGTTGATTTGCCTGGTTATGGCTACGCGGAGGTGCCGGCGCGAGTAAAGGCTCACTGGCAAAACGTAATGGCTGCTTACGTTAGTACGAGGCAGTCTCTCAAGGGGCTGGTACTCATCATGGATGCGCGCCACCCGTTGAAGTCGCTAGATGTGAAGCTTTTGGACTGGTACCTGCCAACAGGTAAACCTGTACATTGCCTGCTTACAAAAGCTGACAAGCTGTCGAAGAGTGACCAGGCACTAACGCTCCGAAAGGTCATCAAGCAGCTGGACTCTGCGGGGCACAATGCGACTGTGCAACTCTTTTCGTCGTTGAAAAAGGAGGGATTGGAAGAAGCAGAAAGCGCCATTCAGACTTTGTTTGGCAAATCAACCGGTTAGTGCTAAACCACGACGCGGTCGCGCCGTGCGCAACGCGGGCTCATCAAACTCAAAGCTGCCGCGCGAACCATTAGAAAACGGCCCGGGTAAAAGGGGTAACCCGGACCGTTGATAAAAGCCTTAGAAGAAAACTAAGGCCCCCGCTCAGGGAGGGAAAGCGGGGAGGCGCGAACGCCTCACAAACTGAGATGTGTATCTGCTCGAAAAGTTCAACGACCTGCGAATCAAATGGTTTCTGCCCGGCATGTTGTAGACTGGACCGCTATTTGATTACTACATCCATATTTCATGAATATTGGCCAATTTCCGCAGCGCCGTATGCGTCGCCTGAGACGAACAACGTACCTGCGCGACATGGTGCGCGAGTCCAGTCTTTCATGTAAAGATTTGCTCTATCCAGTTTTCGTCCTTGAGGGCAAGAAAAGGCGCGAGCCGGTCGCGTCGATGCCTGGGGTGGAGCGACGGTCACTGGACGAGTTGTATCCAACCGTCGAACGGGCCATAAAACTTGGTATTCCAGCTATTGCACTGTTCCCGGTTATAGATTCTGAAAAAAAATCGCCCTGCGGCAAAGAGGCACTTAATCCAATGGGGTTGGTTCCTACTGCCGTGGTTGAATTAAAAAAACGATTTCCCGAAATCGCCGTGATTTGCGACGTCGCACTAGATCCGTACACCACCCATGGCCAAGACGGTGTGATTGATGCAAACGGCTACATCCTTAACGATGAAACCGTCGCGCTTCTGGAGGCGCAAGCAATTGTGCAGGCAGCAGCGGGAGTGGATATTGTTGCGCCATCTGACATGATGGATGGCCGAATTGGCGCGATTCGTCGTGCACTGGACACCCAACGGCATATTCACACTGCGATTTTGGCGTATTCGGCAAAATATGCCAGCAAGTTCTATGGCCCTTTTCGAGATGCGGTGGGATCAGCCGCGAATCTCGGCAGTTATGACAAGAAAAACTACCAGATGGATCCGGGCAACTCTGACGAGGCAATGCGGGAAATTGCGCTTGATCTGCAAGAGGGCGCCGACATGATTATGGTAAAGCCAGGAATGCCTTACCTGGACATCGTGCAGCGCGCAAAATCTACGTTTGGAGCGCCAACGTTCGTCTATCAAGTGTCCGGAGAGTACGCCATGCTAAAAGCCGCCTCACAAAACGGCTGGCTGGATGGCGAAGCCTGCATGATGGAATCACTTTTAGCGTTCAAGCGTGCTGGGGCAGACGGCATTCTTTCCTACTTTGCGCTGGAAGCGGCAGCGATACTGCAAGCCTAAAACCCTAGAGGCCGCACCAATCTGATTAAAAGAGGAGTGCCTCGACTTCCGCTAAACGCGCGGACATTGGTCCGTTTACAGAACGGGAAAACCTCGCTGGATGGTGCGGAAACAGCGTAATGCAAATCGCTACGCCGTCAATAGTCAGCTTATAAAGAGTGCTGGTACGTTCAAGTTTCTCGTGGTGCAATGGCGAAGCTCGGCTATCACGGATTTCGAAGTGGACATCGGCATTCAACAGGAACATTTCGAATTGCTTCGCATCGTTCAACACCATTTCCAGCTGGATTTGTGAAAAACGATTTGCCGATCCATCTAGCACACTGCCAACAAGCCGTGGTGAATACCCATCCAGCCAACGCATAACTTCAACTGCGGAGCGGCGCAAAGAATTGCATTCCTGTGGCTGCGAGTCGGCGTGAAAAAGCGCTTGCTGTATCTTTAGCGCCGATTGAACGTCAAGCTCGGTTGGTAAACTGGCGCGTTCTGTAACCCCCATCTGACGAGCGGCTTTCTGTAGAGCCAAGGCAACACTCAAAATACCTTCCTCTGCTATCAGCCGGGCTGCTCGATAGCTCACCTCCGAAGAAATTTTATGGTGACCGGCACGTTCGTTGCGCGCGTTGGTCAGCTTTAATCGGCGCTTAGCCACACTAGTAAAGCCAAAGTAAACTCTGCGAGAGTGACGTCAAAAGATTTGATTGCGGACCTCTTCAGAGGGCTTGTTGGCTTCACGGAGCGCAGCAGGCCCATCACCAACATTGCCCGCATTTTCGGCATAAACGAACTCCATCAGCGCTTTACCGTCCTTCCCCAGCTCGCCGTTTATTGGCACGAGATTAATACCGGCTGGTGGCTCAAACGGTTGCTCAGGAACGCCTTTAAGCACTTTCGCCATGTAATGCATCCAAATTGGCAACGACGCACCGCCCCCAGTTTCTGCTTCACCCAGCGAGGCCGGGTTATCGAACCCAATCCAGCTTACCGCAACGAGGCCAGCGTTGTAGCCGGCGAACCACGCGTCAAGGCTGTCGTTAGTGGTGCCGGTCTTGCCTGAAAGGTCATTGCGTCCCAAACTCATTGCGCGGGCCGCGGTGCCATAACGAACTACGTCACGCAGCAGGCTAGTCATAATAAAAGCATTCCGAGGATCAATGACGCGTTCTGCGGCCTTTTGGCTTTGGTCTGGATTGGTGCCTTCTGGTTCCGCGCGTTCTGGCGACGATTCGAAAAGGACTCCACCCTTATCATCAGTGATCTTGGCGATGAAGTATGGCTTGATGCGGAAACCGCCATTGGCAAAAACTGAATATGCGCCGGCCATCTGCAGAGGTGTCGTCGCGCCGGCCCCCAAAGCCATCGTCAAGTAGGCTGGATGCTGCTTCGGGTCAAAACCAAACCGCGATATATAGTCCTGCGCATAGGCTGGACCAATCGCCTGAATGACCCGTATCGAAACCATGTTTTTGGATTTTGCCATCGCTTGACGCAACCGCATCGATCCCTCGTACTTGTTGTCGTAATTCTTGGGCTCCCAAATTTGACCGCCATTCCTGCCCGGATCAAAGATTACAGGCGCGTCGTTTACCACCGTGGCCGGCGTAAAGCCCTTTTCAAGGGCGGCCGAATAAACGAAGGGCTTAAAACTGGATCCAGGCTGGCGCATGGCTTGTGTGACGTGGTTGAACTTGTTAGCAGTGAAATCAAACCCACCGACCAAAGCTCTAACGGCACCGTCTGCCGGGTCGACAGACACAAGGGCGGCCTCAACCTTCGGTAGCTGTGCGACTGACCATTGACCCTTTTCATCGGGCGCCAACCGAATGACTGAGCCACGTACCGGCTTGAAAGGTGACGCTTTTTCGTTTAAAACGCGGCCAATGAACTTGAGCGCATCGCCATTCAAAGTAACGGTATCGCCGCGCTTAGTGTGAGCGATCACTTGCTTACTATCTGCAGCGAGTACGATGGCAGGCATCAGATTGCCAATAACTTCCTTTTCCTGGAGAGCCTCCTCAATCGCCTCTTCGGCCTCTTCTTTGCCGGTGGGGATCGCAATCAGGCCCTCCGGCCCCCGGTACCCGTGGCGCCGATCATATTCCAGCACACCCTTATGCAGCGCCACTACCGCGGCTTCCTGATCTACCCGGCGAATAGTCGTATAAACCCTAATTCCACTCACATACGTCTTTTCGCCATATTGCTCGAACACCGATTGGCGTGTCATTTCAGCAACATACTCTGCGTTCACTGAATACATCTGGCGTTCACGATTGAACTTCAGTACTTCCGCTTTGGCGGCTTTGACATTTTCGTCATTCAAGAAGCCCAGTTCGTTCATGCGCCTGAGTACGTATTGTTGCCTGAGCGCAGCGCGCTTGAGGTTGTTGAATGGGTTGTACAACGAGGGCGCTTTGGGTATCCCAGCCAGCATCGCCGCTTCTGCTGCTGTAACCTGCCCGATATCCTTGTTGTAATAAACACGGCTAGCGGCGGCAAATCCAAAGGCACGATTACCAAGGAAAATGTGATTCAAATAGATTTCCAAGATCTGATCCTTAGTCAGACTCTTCTCTATCTTGAAAGCGAGCAACCACTCCGAAATTTTACGAGTAAGTGTTTGTTCGTTGCTGAGGAAAAAATTTCTCGCCACCTGTTGCGTAATCGTCGAGGCACCGCCTTTTATTTTCCCGGCCATGACATTTGTGCCAGCCGCACGCACCAAGCCAAGATAATCGACCCCGCCATGCTGATAAAAACGCTCGTCCTCCGCCGCAATAACTGCTTGCTTCATCAGCATTGGAAAATCCTGTACCCGAACGAAAGAGCGCTTTTCTTCACCAAATTCGCCAATGACGTCACCCTCAACGGTATAGACGCGAAGAGGCAGCTTTGGTCGATAGTCGGTGACCGCTTCGATCGACGGAAGATTTGGGTATAGCAACACAACCGTCAACATAACTATCCCAATGGCGACCAGCGCCAGTGACGTCAGCAAGATAAAGGGATAAAACCACCAGCGAAGCGTCATATGTGCCTAACGTGACAGAGATCGGCTCGAATTATATCGATGCGATCAACGAATAAATCCGACGGATAGTAGGTTGAATTAACATAATGGCAGGATCATGGCATGAAGAAAGCGGCGCGCACGTTATTAAAGCTTTTTCGAGGTTTTAAAGAAATTGCTTTACACGTCCAAAGGTTGTTGCTAGCATTTAATGTAATTTGTGCGTTGTAAGCCGTAAGTACCCAATACAGCAAAGGTAGTTCAACCACCATGCTTAAAGAAAAGCTGGCATCCCAGTTTGATTTTCTTCGCGCGACAACGCCACCGCTGATTGGAGTGGATATCAGCTCGTCCTATATCAAAATGGTGGAATTGGCGGAGGCAGGAAAAGGGCTTTATCGCGTAGAGCGCTACGTCATTGAACCGCTACCGAAAGATACCATTACTGACGGCAACGTCGCCAATATCGAAGCGGCTGGAGAAGTGATGCGCCGTGCCCACAAGCAAATGGCATCGCGCATAAAAAACATCGCACTTGCCCTGCCGTCCGCGGCTGTAATCACCAAAAAGGTGAACCTCAACGGCAACCAGCGCGAGGAGGATATGGAGTATCAGGTGCAGTCCGAGGCGAACCAATACATCCCGTTCAGTCTTGACGAGGTAAATCTCGATTTTCAAGTTATTGGGCCGACGCCAAGCAGCGACGAGGAAGTGGAAGTTCTTATCGCGGCTTCGCGTAAGGAAAAAATTGAAGACAGGGTTGCAGTTGCGGAAGCGGCGGGCCTAAAAACAACAGTAATGGATGTCGAGTCATATGCGGCACTGGCCGCCTTTGACATGATATTGGGCAGCACATCGGGAATAGAGAGCAAAGACGTGACCGCTATTGTCGACATTGGTGCGCAGTCGACGCGCGTTATCGTGATGCACGAAGAACAACAGGTCTACTCTCGCGAACAACAGTTGGGTGGATACCAGTTGACGCAGGACATTTCCCGGCAATTCGGCATGCCCGCTGAAGAGGCCGAAGTTGCCAAAAAATCAGGCGGTCTGCCGGACAATTACGGTCCGGATGTACTGCAACCGTTCAATGAAAAGATAGTGCTGGAGATTTCGCGCGCGCTACAGTTCTTTTTTACATCAACACAATTCAACAAGGTCGACCATATTCTGCTGTCGGGCGGTTGCGCAGTGCTCGACGGCCTGGAAGAAATGGTAGCGCAACGTACGCAAGTGCACACGCTAGTGGCGAACCCATTCGCCAACATGGCGCTGTCGTCTAAGGTAAAGCCGCGTCAATTAACGATAGATGCGCCGGCGCTAATGGTTGCGTGCGGACTGGCGATGAGAAGGTTTGACCCTGCATGATCCGCATTAATCTACTTCCCCATCGTGAGGAAAAGCGAAAGGCACGCCAGAAGCAGTTCGCAATACTCGCAGGATTTGCGGCGGCAATCGGATTAGCGGTCGCTGGAGTACTTTGGGTAGTTTTCGACGCTCAGGTAGAAAACCAGAAGAGTCGCAATAAGTACCTCGGCGAAGAGATTGCCAAACTCGACAAGCAGATAGATGAAATCAAGCGAATTCGTGAAGAGACCGCTTCACTGCTGTCGAAAAAGCAGGTTGTAGAGGGCTTGCAAAGCAACCGCTCCGAACCTGTCTACTTGTTGGACCAGCTGCTGCGTCAATTGCCTGAGGGTTTGTATCTCAAGACGATTAAGCAAACCGGCGAGAAGATTAGCGTTACTGGATATGCACAATCCAACGCAAGAGTTTCCGCTTTCATGCGCAATATCGAAGCCTCGCCATACCTCAGCGGCCCTAACTTGATCGAAATAAAAGCAGCTACCGTGAATACGCAGCGCGCGAACGAATTTACACTGGATTTCTTCATAAAGCGTGTCAAAGCAGAAGACGGGAAAAATGTGCCCAAACGTAGCGATCCCGCCAAGCCAAGCGAGAAAAAACCATGAAAAAATGGTTAGAAGATCTCAAACAACTTGATCCGAAAAACCCGGGCGGGTGGCCTTGGCCGTTTAAAGTTGCGGCAATGCTATTGATCTTCATAATTATTCTGGTCGCAAGCTTCTTTTTTCTGAATCAGGCGCAGCTGGACGATCTCTCCAAGGAAGAAAAGAAGGAGGCTGATCTCAAGACTGTTTTCGTTGAGAAGAAGAAGCTGGCAGTCAATCTCGAGGCGTATCAGCAGCAACGAGTAGAAATAGAGCAGGCATTCGGTGCGCTGCTGAAGCAGTTACCAACGCGATCTGAAATGGATGCATTGTTGATTGACATTAACCAGGCTGGCCTGGGACGAGGGTTAACGTTTGATCTCTTTAAACCCTCTGCGACAGAAAACCTGACCGAGTTTTACGCAGAGAAGCCAATCAGCTTGAAAGTAAACGGCAACTACCATGACCTGGGCGCTTTCGCGAGCGATATCTCAAAGCTGCCCCGCATCGTACTGCTGAATGACCTAAACATCGTTACCGGTAAGGATGGGGTACTTGCGATGGAGGCAGTAGCAAAAACCTATCGCTATCTGGATCCAGACGAGGTCGCTGCGCAGCGGAAGGCAGCAAAAAATGCGGCAGCGAAACCTGGGGCCAAATGATCATGCGTAGCGCAAAGTTCGCATTGCTGTTATTGGTGCCAGTCGCAACCTTGTTTGGTTGTGGCGAAGGATTCTCGGATTTGCGGACCTTTGTCAAGGAATCCGATAAAAGCGTGACGAAGAAAATTGAGGCGTTACCGCAAGTGAAGCCGTTCGCGCCATTCGCTTACGAAGGGTTTGATCTTCCCGACCCATTCAAACCGCGCAAACTCGCGATCAAGCAAAGCGACAGTGCTGGCGGTCTGAGCCCAGACTTGAACCGCCGCAAAGAACCACTCGAAGCGTTTCCTCTGGAACAGCTGAAAATGGTCGGAACACTTACCCAACTCGGCGCGACTTACGCGCTCGTGAAAGCGGATAGGACGCTGTACAGGGTGAAGAAGGGAAACTATCTGGGGCAGAATTTTGGGCTGATCACCGAGATCAACGACAACGAAGTAAAACTTAAAGAAATCGTACAAGACACCGCCGGAGACTGGACAGAACGCCAAAGCGTGCTGCCGTTGCTCGAAGGAACTGGGAGGTAACAGTGAGCCACACCGATCAAATTCTAGCCATGCGGCGCGCGCGCGCGCCAGCGACGGTATTTCGCCTGCTCATTGGGTTCGCAACGATGTTGGGAGGATTGCTGTTTAGCCTTAATGGTTACGCGCAGCAGCCGCAGCCAAATCTGCTGGAGTCCATCAATACTTTAACCTTGCAAGGCGGCAAAGTCATTCTGCGCGTCAACTTCAAGGATGCACTCACAGTAGTTCCGCCCGGCTTTACCGTCACAAATCCGGCGCGTATTGCGCTTGACCTGCCCAACGTCGTGAATGGCTTGGGGAAAAGCACTGTAGACGTTAGCGAGGGCGATGTGCGTTCTGTCAGTGTTGTGGAAAGCTCAGGTCGCACCCGCATGGTAGTCAACCTCACCCGCTCGCTGACATATACAACCGCGCTTGACGGCAAGGCGCTGGTCATCACTGTTGAGGGCGGGCTGTCAAGCGTAGCAAAGGACACCAGCCAAACAACCAAGTTTGCGGAAAGCGCCCCGGTCTCGGCTGAGCAAAAGTTCAACATTCGCGACGTGGATTTTCGCCGTGGCGCCAATGGCGAAGGCCGGATAATTGTTGATCTTTCATCGCCGAACACAGGTATTGATATCCGCCTTCAGGGTAAGAACGTTGTCGTCGACTTCATCAACACGGCCGCTCCTCGCAATCTACTGCGTCGGCTGGACGTCCTCGATTATGCGACACCAGTTCGTTTGGTGGACTTGCTCAGTCAGGGGGCCAACACACGCATGCTGATCGAACCCAAAGGCTTGTGGGAATACTCGGCTTATCAGACGGACACACAGTTTATTGTCGAAGTGAAGCCCCTCAAGGAAGACCCCAACAAGCTCGTCCAAGGGGCGGGCTACAACGGTGAAAAACTTTCTCTGAACTTCCAAAATGTTGAAGTACGCGCAGTTTTGCAAGTGATCGCTGACTTTACCGGACTAAATATTATTACTAGTGACACCGTCAGTGGAAGCCTCACGCTACGTCTAAAAGATGTACCGTGGGATCAGGCGCTTGACATCATCCTCCAGGCAAAGGGACTTTCGAAACGCAAGAACGGAAACGTATTGCTTATTGCGCCGTCGGATGAGCTAGCAACCAAAGAAAAATTGGCGCTTGAAGCGTTACTGCAGATATCCGAGCTTGAAACATT
>JANMZU010000363.1:0-1605 GCA_031383585.1 Betaproteobacteria bacterium | reverse complement strand
GTCAACGCGACCAAATCGAGTGCGATCAATGGCGTGCTCGGCAAAGCGTCCGGCGTTGAGCTGGCGCCACGAGAAATGCCGTGGTCGATGAATACCTTCCATTCCCCGTTCTGTTGCTTTTTCCAGACCGAAAAGAACTCGCCATGCGCAGCCGGCGCCTTTGGGTCTGCCTTGCTACGATAGATGGACGGGCCGGTCGAAAAGCCCATATCACCCGAGGCGGATAGGATCGTCATTTGCGACCGCCAGTCGAGCACAATGGATGGATCGGGTCGGCCGCGTATCCAGGCCTGAGCGTTCACCGGCTCTGGGCGCAGCAACCAAGACTGCGCGGCAAAGAACTCCAAAAAGGCTGCGCGCATGCCATTCTTGACGGAATAGGCGGCGAATTTGCCTTCTTCCTTGGCGAGATCCACGGCTGTGAAATCTGCGGCGACTGCCGACGTGATCATTGCGGTACAAAGCGTCGCACACAAGGTGTATTTGCGCATGGGCGGCTCCTCAAGGTTCGACGGGCTTTACAGGTTGGCGGCTTCGCCTAACCTGCAATCAAGCGATGAATGTAGCCGATTCCGCGCAACCGTGTGCGACGGTCTCGTGCAATCTGCTACAGCACGTATCTCGCGAGGTCTTCGCTTTGCGCGAGTTCGCCGAGTTTGTTGTTCACGTATTCCGGCGTAACCGCGAAAGTTGTTCCCTGTGCGGCGGTGTCGTAAGAAATTTCTTCCAGCAGTTTTTCCATCACCGTGTACAAGCGCCGCGCACCGATATTCTCGGTTTTTTCGTTTACTGAAAATGCGATCTCGGCGATCCGCTTGACGGTTTCAGGCGGGAAAGACAGGTCCACATCTTCCGTTTTCAGCAGTGCCTGATACTGCTTGGTAAGACACGCATCGGTCTTGGTGAGAATGGCTTCAAAGTCATCGACCGAAAGCGAGGCGAGTTCGACGCGGATCGGCAACCGCCCCTGTAATTCCGGAATGAGATCGGACGGCCGCGCGAGGTGGAACGCGCCGGAGGCGATGAACAACACGTGATCAGTCTTCACCATGCCAAACTTGGTGGAAATGGTGGTGCCTTCAATCAAGGGCAGCAGATCGCGCTGTACGCCCTGCCGCGACACATCAGCGCCCTGATGCTCTGAGCGGCTGGCGATCTTGTCGATCTCATCGATGAAGACGATGCCGTTCTCCTCAATATTCTTCAGCGCGGCGATCTTGGTTTCTTCGTCGTTGACCAGCTTCATCGCTTCTTCGTCGGTCAGGAGTTTGAGCGCCTCCTTGACGGGGACCTTGCGAGTTTTCTTGCGGGTGTTGCCCATATTGTGAAACATGCCCTGGATTTGCTGCGTCAACTCTTCCATCCCGGGCGGGCCGAATATTTCCATATTGCCGGAGACGGCGGCGACTTCGATTTCAATGTCGCGGTCATCCAGCTTGCCTTCGCGCAGCATCTTGCGGAATTTTTGCCGGGTCGTGTTTTCAGCGCTGCTGGCACCATCGGCTGATTCGCCTTCCTTCCCCTTGCCGTAGAAATCGAAGCCTCTCGCCTCAGGCAGCAGCGCATCGAGCACCCGCTCTTCGGCATGATCAGCAGCCTGATGGC
>JANMZU010000352.1:0-4848 GCA_031383585.1 Betaproteobacteria bacterium | reverse complement strand
CATGTTTCCGGGATTCTGTAAGAGGGGCCAAATGAGATTTGGCGGCGTTTGCGCACTGCAACAATATTATTCTGCACCTATTGAAATGTCAATAGACTTATATCTTATATAAGACATAAAATGCACGAATCCTCAAACTTGGCCGTGATAGCATCCATGCGAATTCAACCTCATGCCGTCTTAGGCACCGTCCCGATGGCGATCAATCTCCCCGGCCCCAGCTTTCGTCCGCTTTACGATCAGATCAAAATTCTGCTCACGCAGAGTTTGATCGCTGGAGAATGGAAGCCGGGTGAGTCGATCCCGTCTGAGATGGAACTGGCTGCACGTTTCCAGGTCAGTCAAGGAACGGTGCGGAAAGCTATCGACGCGCTCGCCGCCGAGAATATCCTCATCAGACGGCAGGGCAAGGGAACATTTGTTGCAACCCATACCGAACCCAAACATCAGTACCGGTTTCTTCACATAATTCCGGATAAAGGTGAGAAAGTCCATCCAACGACCGACTTCATCGACGTAAAGCGCGGCAAGGCGAGCTCCGAGGTCGCAGCTGCACTCGATCTGAAGTCAGGAGCGCCGGTGACAGTCATCCGCCGCGTGCTGGTGTTTGCGGGTTCGCCAATTATCTTCGATGAAATTGTCTTGTCGTCCGCGTTGTTCCCCAACCTGGCTCTGGATAAAATTCGCGAGTCAAAAGGCTCCATCTATAGTTTTTTGGAAACCGGCTACGGCCTCAGAATGATCAGAGCGGAAGAGCGGCTATCCGCAGTCGCTGCAGACGAAACGGCGGCGGGGCAACTAGCAGTCAAGTCCGGTACGCCGCTACTGTGCGTTGATCGAATTGCGTTTACCTACGGCGACAAGCCGGTTGAATGGCGGCGCGGACTCTGCGTGACGCAGGGCTACTCCTACTACAACGAGCTCGCATAGTGAGTGAGTTCATCGAGCGGCTTGGGTAACTACTTTCAATTGTTGGCCGCACTCGCCACAACGTCGGCTACCCATTGATTCAAGCTCTTGCCCGCGCTCGCGGCCGCTATCATCGCGGCGGCATGGGCGTCAGGCGGCAATCGCAGCAGCAGTTTCCCGGACGCTGGCCTTTCCGGACGTCGCCCCTCCTTTTTGCACTCTTCGAGGTAGTGATCAACGGCGAACTCAAAATCTGCGTGCAGCTCGTCTACACCAGCGCCATGAAACACGAGTTGCTCTGCCATGCCCAAGACACGTCCGACAAAAATGCGATCTGAAGCGTCATAGTCTATGCGTGCAGTAAAGCCGCGGTACTTGATAGAATTGTGCATAGTGCTGCGTCGTTCGAGCGCAAGCGCCATTTCAGGGTTGATATCAAATTATGATATCAGACTTCGCACGCTGCCTGGGATATGATTTCCTTCTGCTCGAAGCGCGAGAGTAATTTAAATAAAGTGTTATAAATCAATTTATTAGAACGGATTTGTGGGTTTAAGCGTTGAGGCAATAGTTCAGCTACAGAACATCGACCTTACACTAGGCAATCTATGGAGATTCAGATTAAAATTCTGACGCAAGTTTTAAGGTGTTCTCACTTCATCCAGAAGTACCCACCGTTTGCCTTCTCAAGTGTCTAGCTAAAGACAACTACAAAGGTACCAGCCATGTCCAGTCCACAGCCCGCTTCACGTCAGCGACCCAAGTACGTCGACATTAATCTCTTGCATCTGCCGATGCCGGGATTGGTTTCCATATTTCATCGCATCAGTGGCGTAGCCATGTTTTTGTTTTTGATCCCGGCTGTGCTCTTCGTGCTGCAGGGCACGCTCGGCTCAGAAGCTGGTTTCAACCATTGGAAGTCAGTTTTTGCCCACCCGTTCGCAAAACTCATATTGCTCGGTTTTGTCTGGTGTTACATGCATCACCTGTTTGCAGGTGTTCGCTATCTGCTGCTCGATGTGCACGTAGGTGTTGCGCTTGAGCCTGCTCGGACGTCGGCGCGTGTTGTTCTGGCTGCGGGCTTGATCGCGACGGTACTGGTTGGGGTGCGGATATGGTAAATGCCGCAAAGAAGATCCCTGTAGGCGCCCACTACGGGTGGAAGGATTGGCTGGCGCAGCGCGTCACGGCCGTCATTATGTTGCTATTCAGCATCGCGATCATTGGATTTTTCATGCTGAAAGGTGGCGTCACGTTCGCGGATTGGAAGGAACTATTCCGGTCGCAACTTTTCCGCATCCTCGCGCTGATGTTTCTGCTATCCGTTTATTACCACGCCTCGATTGGTATCAAGGACGTGTTGATGGACTATATCAAGCCAGCCGGCCTGAGAATTGGTCTGCAAGTGGCCGTGTTGTTGTTTTTGCTCGGCTGCACAATCTGGTCAGTCACTATTATCTGGGGCGTTTAAGTCATGGCAACTCCTGTTCGTAAATTTGATGCAGTCGTCGTTGGTGCCGGCGGGTCTGGCCTGAGAGCCGCGCTGCAATTGTCCAACGCAGGTTTGAAAGTCGCCGTATTGTCGAAGGTCTTTCCTACCCGCTCGCACACTGTTGCGGCGCAGGGAGGGGTTGGCGCTTCGTTAGGCAACATGGGCGAGGATAGCTGGCAATGGCATATGTACGACACCATCAAGGGCTCGGACTGGCTGGGTGACCAGGACGCCGTAGAGTTCATGTGCCGCACCGCGCCGGAGGCGGTGATCGAGCTTGAACATTTCGGCATGCCATTTGATCGCAATGAGAATGGCACGATTTACCAACGCCCATTCGGCGGTCATTCATCCAATTTCGGCGAGAAGCCGGTGCAGCGCTCCTGTTGTGCCGCTGACCGTACCGGCCACGCCATGTTGCACACGCTGTATCAGCGCAACGTATTCGCAAATACCCAGTTCTTCGTCGAGTGGATGGCGCTGGATCTGATTCGCGACATTGAAGGCAATGTGCTCGGCGTGACAGCTCTGGAAATGGAAACCGGCGAGATGATGATTTTTCACGCCAAGGCCACTCTGTTTGCCACCGGCGGCGCAGGGAGAATTTACGCATCCAGCACCAATGCTTTTATCAATACCGGTGACGGTTTGGGCATGGCGGCGCGCGCAGGAATTCCGCTGGAAGACATGGAGTTCTGGCAGTTTCACCCTACCGGCGTCGCAGGTGCAGGCGTCCTCATTACTGAGGGTGTGCGCGGTGAAGGCGGTATCTTGCTCAATAAAGATGGCGAGCGTTTTATGGAGCGCTACGCGCCCACCATGAAGGATCTGGCGTCTCGTGATATCGTGTCGCGCGCGATGGCGACGGAGATTAAGGACGGACGTGGCGCTGGTCCGAACAACGATTACATCCTGCTCAAACTTGACCACCTCGGTCCCGAAGTCATCAACAAACGCTTGCCTGGCATTCGTGAAATCGCACTGAAGTTTGGCAACGTCGATTGCACCAAGGAACCGATTCCGGTGGTGCCCACCTGCCACTATCAAATGGGTGGAATACCGACCAACTACAAAGGTGAGGTAGTGGTGCCCAAAGGCAGCAACGCCAATTCTCTGGTGCCGGGTTTCTATGCCGCTGGCGAGTGCGGTTGCGCGTCCATTCATGGCGCAAATCGCCTCGGCACCAATTCGCTTACGGATTTACTTGTCATGGGTAAATCTTCCGGCGACTCGATGATCCAGTTCATCAAGGAAAACAATACCCATCGCGATTTACCGAAAGATGCCGGTGGATATTCTACGGCGAGGCTGGCCAGGCTGAACACGCAGAAAAACGGCGAGAACGTGCACGAGGTCGGCAATGCCATGCGGCAGACGATGCAGGCCCACTGCGGGGTGTTCCGGTTTCCGGACATGCTCGAAAAGGGCGTGACAAAAATCAAAGAGATTGCTGAGCGGGCGAAGAACCTGGAGATCAAGGATAAATCCAAGGTCTTCAATACGGCCAGAATCGAAGCGCTGGAACTTGAAAACCTCATTGAGGTAGCGGTTTCAACGATGGTGTCGGCCGATGCACGCAAAGAAACGCGCGGCGCACACGACCGTGCAGATTGCCACGATCGCCCCGGCTTCGTGAATGGCCGCGACGATGAGAATTGGCTCAAGCACACCCTCTGGTTCAAGGACGGCAACCGGCTCGACTACAAGCAGGTGAATCTGAAGCCGCTCACGGCCGAATCGATTGCGCCCAAGGCCCGAACCTACTAGTGACATTTTTCTAGCGATGGAACCGAGAGACCTGACATGAAATTCATCATCGAACGCTTTGACCCCGACCAGGACCAGAAGCCCTATTTCAAGGAATACGACATTCAGCTCGAGCCATCGGACCGGATGCTGCTGGATGCACTGATCCGCATCAAATCGATCGACGACACATTGGCGTTGCGCCGCTCCTGTCGAGAAGGTATTTGTGGCTCCGACGCCATGAATATCAACGGCAAGAATGGTCTGGCATGTATCACCAAGATCAGCGATTTGAAAGAGCCGGTCAAGCTGCGACCACTGCCGGGACTGCCAATTATCCGCGACCTGATCGTCGACATGACGCAGTTTTTCAAGCAATACAATTCGATCAAGCCGTACGTAATTAACAATGACCCTCCACCGCAGACGGAGCGTCTGCAGTCGCCCGAAGATCGGCTGCAGCTTGATGGCTTATACGAGTGCATTTTGTGCGCCTGCTGCTCGACGTCGTGTCCGTCGTTCTGGTGGAATCCGGATAAATTTGTTGGCCCGGCGGGGCTTCTGGCGGCGTACCGATTTATTGCCGACTCACGGGATCAGGTTGTCAAGACGTTCGTTGACAGCCTGATCCCGTGAGTCGGCAATAAATCGGTACGCCGCCAGAAGCCCCGCCGGGCCAACAAATTTATCCGGATTCCACC
>JANMZU010000349.1:0-2948 GCA_031383585.1 Betaproteobacteria bacterium | reverse complement strand
CGTGTTTATTTTTTCGCAGCGATGTACTCGTTAATCACCCGTTCAAGAACCGTGAGAGGCATCGAGCCATTCATGAGAATTTGTTCATGGAATTCGCGTAAATCAAACTTTGCAGCCAATGCCTTCTTCGCACGCTCGCGCAACTCTAGAATCTTGAGCATGCCGACTTTGTACGACAGAGCTTGAGCCGGCATCACGAAGTAGCGCTCGATCTCAGTGACCACTTCGGCTTCCGGCATACCGGTGTTGGCCATCATGTACTCGATCGCCTGCTCGCGCGTCCAGCGCTTGGCGTGAATACCGGTATCGACCACCAAGCGTACTGCACGAAACATTTCATCGCGTAATCGTCCAAGATTGTCGAGCGGTTGTTTCTGAAAGCCGGCCTCCCAGGCGAGTTGCTCCGCATAAAGCGCCCAGCCTTCTCCAAAAGCGGTGAATGGCAACACGGTACGAAAAATCGGCAGACCTTCCAACTCCTGGGCGATTGAAATCTGCATGTGATGCCCGGGCACCGCTTCGTGGTAGGCCAACGTGCGCATGCTGAATCTTGGCTGCTCGGTCAGGTCGCGCAGATTGGCAAAGAAGATGCCAGGACGAGAGCCATCGAGCGCGGGTGGGTTGTAGTACGCGCCGGGAGCGGACTTCTCGGTGAATGCCGGAACGCGGCGCACTTCGACCTTTGCTTTCGGCTTGGTGATAAAGAACGGGTCGAGCCCTTTGGTAATCTCGTCGATGATCGCTTGGTATTCCTTGAGTATTTGCGCGCGCCCCTCATCCGTATCGGGAAAGAGCTGCGAGGGCGATTTGGCCATCGTCTGCATGCGTTCTGCGCGGCTGCCGGTGGTGAAGCCGGTCGTGGTGAGAATCGCATCCATTTCGGCGCCGATACGCGCGACTTCGGAAAGCCCGATGTTGTGAAGGTCGTCAGCCTTCATGGTCGTGGTGGTCTGTGACTCGACCATGTGCTGGTAGAACTTGTCGCCATCGGGCATTGCCCAGACGCCGTCGTTACGCGTTGCTTTGGCGCGCAAAGACTCCATCTGTGCCAGCAACTTCTGGTAGGCCGGAATCACCTTGGCGCCGATGTCCTGCTCGACGCGCGCCTGCAGGGCTGACTTCGCCGACGCATCCAGTTTCTCGGTCGCAATTTTATCCAGCTTCTCTTTGAAGGTGGTCGCCAGCGGGCTTTGTTTGGCGCCAAGATCAATGAAACCCTTGATTTGATCGACCACTTTTTCAATCGTAAACCTCGGCGGAATGATGTTCTTGGCCTCGCGCCGTTTGACACTGTCGATGACTTGATCCATCACGCGTGGAAACTCGCTCAGGCGCGCGATGTAGTGCTCGGCGTCGGCGGCATCATTGATCTGCTGCACCTGCGCCATCATGTTTGGCAGGTTGCTCTGCACACCGAACAATTGATTGACCGGATGGTTGTGCAAACGCCATGGCTCGCCCCTCACTTGATCGCCAAGAAAGTGGGAAAGAATTTCATAGGAAATACGGTCTTGGCCACCACGCTTGGTCATCGCCTCGTCGTCGTTGTACGAAGTGAGCGTCGCGTAGTCTCCTTTGAGTCGCGCAAATTGAGCGTCTTCTCGCGCCTGGGAGCGATCATCAAGTTTGGCGTTGTGTCCCTTGAGCCCAAACTGCTCGACCAGACGCAATTGCGTTAAAAGCTCCGGGCTTTCGAGCGCGTATTGCATGAACACGCGACCATAAAACCAGTTGATCGATAGTGGCTTTGCGAACCATGTGTGAGCTGCGAGGGCAAGTGCGAGCAAGATCAACGTGAGTAGACTGAGTCCCAACCATTTGAAAGCGCGCTTCATCGTATATGAATCCCTATAAAAGATAGTCATTGGCGCCAAGTTGCGGCTGCCAGATTGCGCCTATGACGAGCGCGGTAACAGTTGGGTAAAAATGCAATGTGCTTAATTGATAGAACAATTGCTTAGGCTGCAGTCCGCGCCTCAATTCTGGATCGAATACGACATCATCACCGGCGAGCCGCCTCGTCGCACTTCGGCACGGATGCTGGACAGCGATCCGAACTGCGTGTACAGCCGCACCAGATCCCCCTGTGAGTTCACTGGCTGGCCGTTGATAGCGGTGATGATATCGCCCGTCTTGATGCCGAGCTTGTCGAGCAACGAGCCGCTCGGCGCCTCTTCGATGCGTATGCCGCCGCCGGATGCGGCAGTCATCCGGCCATTGAAAAACACCTGCTGCCGGGGATCGCCCAGCACGCTGTTGAGTTCTTGACGGGACAGCGCGTAGTTGTTCGCACTACTTGAGGTCACATTCAACCGAAATTGCGTAGCGGGCAAGATGCTGGCTGCCGCCTGTTTAGCGCCGCGATTGTCGAAGCGGTCCATGTCGACTCGTTCCCGTACTCCCGCGCGGTTGAGGACGACGTAATCGGCACGAACTTCCGCGAGGGTGACACCGGGGCTCAATTCCTGTCCTTGCCTTACGTACTGATCGCGGGCACCCATGTTGAGCACCGCGCCGGACAGTGTTTTGCCGTCGACAGCGAACACCCCTTTGAGCCGGATGCCGGTTTGGGGGCTGGAGGCGCTGGCGCTCACTGTTGGCCCTGCGTCGCCAAATAGCTGGCGGCCTAGTGAGAGCGGCGCTGCGCGGTCCGCCACATCGGACAGCGATGCAGTCTTCAGCGATGGACTGACAAAATGCCAAGTCCACCACGCCAGTTGCCAGCCGAGCAGCAGCATTAGCGACGCGATCAGCGCGCGTTGCATAAACTGAAATCTGTTTAACGAAGGCCGAATCATTTTCGAATTTGATCAGGTAATTTGCGGGTGTCGATATCGAGATATCGAAACGGCTCGAATCCGAATGGGTGCTTCTTGAAGCCAAGTACCCAAGGGTGCATAGCGACGGTTCCTTGCTTGAGGGTATTCACGCGCCACGGATTGTAAACC
>JANMZU010000243.1:0-4712 GCA_031383585.1 Betaproteobacteria bacterium | reverse complement strand
GGGCGCATCGCGCCGGTCGCGATTGCACCTTACCCCGAAGCGGACGCGATGCCGATGCCCGCGCCAGTGCCTCTGGCGCCACCAGTTTCCTCCTTGCAGCGGAACATCGGCAATGCCTTCCGCTTTGCGTTTTTCGCACGTGTCACTGAGGGAATAATGCCGGTCAGCTGGGGGCAGGTCATGAGCTTCGCGCTGCTCAGCATGGCGGCACCGATTGCCTGGGCGCTCGCGGCCCTCGGTGGAAAGGGCTATTGGAACTTGACTTCTCTGCCCGATGCCACGTTCCATGTCCCTGTGCTGCTGTTCGCGGTCGTTCTCGTCGCGCAAGCCCTTCTGTGCGTGGAAAAAACGCTGGCGCTGCTACAGGCATTTCTGATGATCGCGTTCGCCATCGACGTGATTTACTACGCGCTGTTTTTCGCGTTATATCGCCTTCCTGACGGCATCGATGCCAGCTTCGCTTTCCCATTGGCGTATTACGGGTGTGCGCTCTGGATGGCGGTAGCTTGTGCGGTCGCCGCCATGCGGTTGGCCGGCGTAAACATCCCCGGTGGGGTTGTCAATACGCGCTTGGCGCCCCTGCTGATCAGCGGTCTGTGCATCGCTTTGCCACTTTCAACCGTCAATCGGGATCGTAGCCTCTGGGAAGAAGACTACCGACAGGAAAAAAAGGCGGCGCCAGTCGCGCGTAACGACATTACCAGTGAGGATAATTTCTACCGCCAGCCGATCTTGCTCGAACAGGAACTCGCGGCAGTGCGTCCGCAGCGGAACGGCGCCACTGAAGCGTTTTTTATCGGCGTCGCAGGCTATGGCCATGAGGACGTATTCCGCCGCGAAATTGATTCGGTCACCAAGCTGTTCCGCCAACGCTTCGATGCCGATGGCCACACCATCCGCCTAATCAATAATCCCAAACTTGCTGCCAGTGCACCTATCGCCAGCGTGACCAGCCTGCGCGCCTCGCTCAAACGCGTCGCCGACATGATGAATTCCGAGGAAGATGTGCTGGTCCTGTTCCTCACCTCGCACGGCTCAGAAACGCACCGCTTTTCGATGGAGCTCTGGCCCATGCAGTTCAAGGAGTTGGATCCGGTGAAGCTGCGTTCACTGCTCGATGAGTCCGGCATCAAGAACCGCGTGGTGGTGGTGTCGGCGTGCTATTCGGGCGGCTTCATCAATGCCCTGAAGAACGATGACACGCTGGTCATCACCGCCTCGGCGCCGGACCGCAACTCGTTCGGCTGCAACAACGAAAACGACTGGACCTATTTCGGCCGAGCCTATTTCGATGAGGCCCTGCGCAAGACTTTCTCTTTCATCGAAGCATTCGAACTCGCCAAACCGGTGATCGCCGAACGCGAAAAGAAGGAAGACTTCAAGCCATCCAATCCACAAATGTCGGTCGGGAAAAACATTTCCGCCACACTGGAGCGGCTACAGGCGCAATTGGCCGATCCAGCTTTGCGCGTAGCAGCCATGGAAGCAGCCGGAAAATTGAAATCGCCGACCGATGCCGCATCCCGCTATGCCGCCCAGCGTTTTGATCGCGAGTTCATCGCGCAATCGGTCAGGGTCTGCAAGACGGCCGCGCAGCACTCAGGCCCCGAAGTGATCGTCGCCGCTCAGCCCGATGCCTACGGCGGCCTTAACGCCGACAGTTCGCTATGGCCGCAGTTGGTCGGCGCATGGCAACGCTACATCGATGAAGTCTGCGATCGCACCAGCGATCCGCTAATGCTGCGAACGATGTACGCGCAGTTACTGCGCGAAGCAGCTACCCGACAGGATGTCAACGCCATGCAGCAATTCACAGATACAGCTACCGGTGCCGGCTGGCTGAGGACCGAAAAGATCACCGAACTGCGCATGACTGCCGAACTCGCCCGAATACAGACCGAATATCAGACCCGGCACTACAAAACCTTTCTGGACGAGCAGAAGCGGATCTACAAGGCGTTTCAGAATGACTTGAAAGGGCGGAAGTAAACCCTGGCATTGGCGCGGTTCGCGGCACCAAAATGACTGGGAAGGCGCGCTGGCGCTGGAGTTTGCCACTGGCTTATAAACCGTCATTCCAGCGGATGTCCGCGCTTTGCTAGGGGCGCAAGTTGATTGCCAATTCTCGTGTTGCCCTCGCGGGCCGCTATGACGACGAGGTCCCACTTGCCCACCGATTCCGCCCTTCCTCCTTTGCCCGATACAACGCCACGTCCGCACTCTGCAACATCGCCGCTGCACTACCTCCAGGCGCGTTTGAGATGTTCATTCCGAGACTCAACGTCACATGAGCCGCAGCGCGCGAGTGGGCGTGTGGGCGATCAAGCGCGCGTATGGCGGCGACGATGCAATCTGCCAGGTCGTTGGCGCGGCTCTCGTCTGGAAGCAAAGCGACGGCGGCGAATTCCTCGCCCCCATAGCGGCAGGCGAGACCACCGGCTTGCTGAACGCATTGCTTGAACGTCTGGGCGACGGCGCGCAGGCAGGCGTCACCTTCCGGGTGACCGTAGTGGTCGTTGTAGGCTTTGAAGTCATCGATGTCGGCGATCAACACTGCCAGAACGCCGTTGCCATTGAAGTCTCGGCAGAGTTCGGCGATACGTGTGCCGAACTCGCGTCGGTTGGGGATGCCGGTAAGCACATCGGTGCGGGCAATGCGGTCCAGTTCGCGGTTTGCCTGCGCCAGCTCGGAGGTGCGCAGGTCTACCTCTAGCTGCAGCTCGGCTTTGCGCAGACGCAAGCTGCGAAAGCGCAACCACAGCGTAGACAGCACAGTAGCCACCAGCAACGCAGCTGCCATCAAATGCACCGATCGTTGCTGGTACCACGCGGCGTGCAGCTCGAAAGTGTGCACTGCGGGTACTTCCTGCCATCCGCCATGCAGGCGCGCAGCAGCGACTTCGAAGCGGTAATTGCCGGGCTTGAGCGAGGCAAAGAATGCCGTGCGCCTATTGCCTACATCGACCCAGTCGGACTGATCGGGCAATAGCCGGTAGCGAAAGCGCACCTGACGCGGCAGGGTGAGCTCGGGCAGGGTGTAGTCGATTTCCAGATCGCGCGTGAGTGCCGGTACGGCAGCCGCTGCGCCTAGCCACTGGCGATCAGCACGCATGCCGTCGATGATGATGTTCGGCAACCTGGCGCGCTGCGGCCCGGCTTTGGCTTCGATACGGATGGCGCCGTTGATGGACGGCAGCCAAATATGACCATCGCGGTCCAGCCAGCCATTGGGTTGTGCCCCGCCGTTGGTCTCTGCGGTGACCAATCCATCACGTTCGTCGAATAACTCCAGCGGCGGCCGGCAGGCGGCATCGTCGAGGCAACGAAGCAGCGCGGCCTGAGTGGTGCGGATGATGCCTCGATTGGTGCTCACCCAAAGCGCGCCATCGGCGGCGAGTACGATGTCATTGCTGGTGCGATCCGGGAAACCTTGCTTCGCGCCGATGCGAACGTGGCGCCTGCCATCAAGAATGTCCACGCCGCCGGCGCTGGCCCAGATGCGGCCCGCCTCGTCGCGCTTCATGCTGTTGATTGGGACGCCGATGGGGGCGAGGAGTTCGCCGAATTGCATGGTGCGATCAATGGCAACAATGCGACCGTTGCGGGTGCCAACCAGCAGTTGGCCATCAGGCATCTCCAGCATGCTCGATATGGAGTTGCCGACATCGGGATAGGCCGTTGAAACGACGCCGCCCTCGCGCACTTCCAGAATCGTTGAGTTTTTGGCAAGCAGCAATCGGCCATCGGCGCTGCGCAAAAAGACGCGCGGAATTGCTTCACCGCTCTTGGCGTGGCTGAGCCAGGTAATGCTGTCGTTGCGTTCTACGCGGCCGATACCGCTGCTGCTGGAAACGATGGCGCGGCCGTCGTCCCAGGCGTGCATCGCCATCACCGAATCAAGGCCCTGTACATCGCCGCGTATGCTTCGCACCGGCTTGTCGCCACGCATCACGGTGAGGCCATTTCCGTTAGTGCCAATCCACATGTCGCCGCGGGCATCCTGATGAATAGTCCATACCCAGTCACCGGTAAGACCATCGCGTTTGCGCAACACCTGAAACGGCGCATCCGACAATCTCGCCACGCCGCCGCCGGCCATTCCCAGCCAGACGTTGTCGACACCATCGACATGCACACTCATCACGCTGTCGCTATTTAGGCCATCCTGAGTACGAAGGGTTTCGAATTGTCCGTTGCGAAAGCGCTGCAAGCCGCCGCCTGGTGTGGCCAGCCACAGCGAACCGTGCCGGTCCTCGGCGATCCAGCGCACGGTGGCCAAAGCGAGGCCGTCGCGTGGCGTGTATACGCGGTGCACTGCACCTTTGCTATTTGCATCAAAGCGAATCAAGCCATTGCGCCCGGCGATCCAGCTTACACCTTGGCGGTCACGGTGAACCATCCACGAGCCGCGATGCGGTAGTGCAAACTCCTGTTCGAGATGCCGCACACGGCCATCAGGCTCGCGCAGGTAAGTGCCCGCATCGGTGCATATCCAGAAGCGGCCATCTTCGTCTTCGCGCGTAAACCACACCGGCCTGGCTGGGCCGAAACCTGCTGGCTCGGCGATAATTGGCGTTTTAGGAAGCGTACCCTCGCCGGGTTCGATAAAGAATACGCCACGCTCACTGCCCACCCAGAAGCCGCCTGCGCGCCGCGGCGCCAGCGAACGCGCGATGATGCCGTTTGACAATGAATAGAGCTGCCAGCGATGG
>JANMZU010000189.1:0-3564 GCA_031383585.1 Betaproteobacteria bacterium | reverse complement strand
GCCAATTCAGCGCGGGGGCTGTTGTCCTCGGTAACATTGCAGACATAGATATCGAGCGTGGCACCGCTGCGTTCGGGCCAGGTGTGAATGGCCAGATGGGACTCTGCCAGTACCACCGCGCCAGTGGCACCACCAACCTGGCCATGGTCGAAGCTCGCAAACTGGTAAAAATGCTGACCGAGGATCGATAGACCGGCAGACTCGCATGCCCGGACACAGAGCTGCTGAAGTGCGTCGGCCGAGGTCAGAAAGTCACGTTGTGGGCAGTTGTAGAGATCGGCGATGATGTGGAGGCCCTGCATTTCGAATTCCTTCAAGACATTATTGCCGGTTGAATTTCATCGCAGTCCAATGGTGTAGCTGGGAGGCAATAAATTATAATCGTCAATCCTACCCATTGCCCCATTCGCCCTCTCTCTCCCTCTCAAAATGACCATGCCGACCCGACCCGATCTCGCCAATGCCATTCGTGCCCTCGCCATGGATGCTGTCCAGAAGGCCAACTCAGGGCATCCCGGCGCACCCATGGGTATGGCCGATATCGCGGAAGTGCTATGGCGCGATCATCTGAGGCACAACCCGAAGAACCCGCATTGGGCGGATCGCGACCGTTTCGTGCTGTCCAACGGGCACGGCTCGATGCTGCTGTATTCGCTGCTGCATCTAACGGGTTACGACCTGTCGATGGACGAGCTGAAAAATTTCCGTCAACTGCATTCCAAGACCCCGGGTCACCCGGAAGTCGGCATCACACCGGGCGTGGAAACCACCACCGGCCCACTGGGACAAGGTCTCGCCAATGCCGTCGGCATGGCGCTCGCCGAGCGTGAGCTGCGGTACACCTTTAACCGTAAGGGCTTCTGCCTCGTCGACCATCACACCTATGTTTTTCTCGGCGACGGTTGCCTCATGGAGGGTATTTCGCACGAGGTATGTTCGCTGGCCGGCACGCTGGGTTTGGGCAAATTGATCGCCATGTATGACGACAACGGCATTTCCATCGACGGCAAGGTCGAAGGCTGGTTCAGGGACAACACACCGATGCGCTTTGCCGCTTACGGCTGGCACGTGATCCCCAATGTCGACGGCCACAATGCCGAAGCGGTCGACGCCGCCATTGCCGAGGCCAAATCGGTTACCGACAAGCCGACCTTGATCTGTTGCAAGACAGTGATCGGCAACGGCTCGCCGAATATGGGCGGTAGCGACAAAGTGCACGGAGCCCCGCTGGGTGACAAGGAAATCGCCGCTACCCGCGCCGCCATTGGATGGCCGTACCCGCCGTTTGAAATTCCACAGGACATTTACGATGCCTGGGACTGCACGCACAAAGGCGCTGGGCTCGAAGCGCAATGGGACGCAATCTTTTCGGCGTACGAACAGCAGTTCCCCGACCTGGCCGCTGAATTCAAGCGCCGCATGGCAGGCGAATTGCCAGGTAGCTTCGCTGGAACAGTAGGCGCACTGATGGCGAAGGTCAACGAAAATGGCGAGACTGTCGCCACCCGCAAAGCCTCGCAGATCGCCATCGAAGGTCTGGCGCCAGTGCTACCTGAGTTTATCGGTGGCTCCGCCGATCTGACCGGCTCGAACCTCACCAACTGGAGCGGCACCGTTGCGCTGACGCCAACAACGGGCGGCAACTATATCAACTACGGTGTGCGCGAATTCGGTATGTCCGCTATTGCCAACGGACTCGCGCTGCACGGCGGCTTTATTCCCTACACCGGCACTTTCCTCACCTTTAGCGATTACTCGCGCAATGCCTTGCGCATGGCCGCGCTGATGAAAATTCGCAATATCTCGGTGTTCACCCACGACTCCATCGGCCTTGGTGAAGATGGCCCTACGCACCAGTCGGTCGAGCAGGTGTCATCGCTGCGACTGATTCCGAATATGGATGTATGGCGCCCCTGCGACACGGTCGAAGCCGCCGCAGCATGGGCGCGCGCAGTGCAGCGCAAGGATGGGCCGACCTGCCTCGTCTTCTCGCGACAGAATTCGGCATTCCAGAAGCGCACCGATCAAGCGCTGGCCGATGTTGCGCGCGGCGGCTACGTGCTTTCCGAAGAAGGTGGTCGCCTCAAGGCCGTCATCATTGCCACCGGCACCGAGGTGCAACTAGCCATCGAAGCACAAAAGCTGCTCGCCGATGAAGGCATACATGCCCGCGTGGTGTCGATGCCTTCTACGTTTGTGTTCGACAAGCAGGATGCGAGCTATCGTCAGGAGGTATTGCCCAGAAACGTGGCGCGGGTCGCGATTGAAGCTGGCGTTACCGACTTCTGGCGCAAATACGTGGGCCTGGAGGGTGTAGTCATCGGCATCGATACATTTGGCGAATCTGCTCCGGCGGGGGTGCTTTACAAACACTTCGGGATTACGGCGGAGGCGGTGGTGAAAGCGGTTAAGTTGCGGGTCTAGCAGCCTGCCGGACTTGAGGAGTCGAAGCCAAAAAATGAGCAGGGAGAGCGAAGATTTTGACGGTTTTCAAGCCAATGGTTGTTCCATTGGCCCAGGAAAACGGCGAAATATGCACCGGCCAGGTCATTTTGTAGCCGATTTCCCTCAAGCCCGACATGCTGCTAGGGGGCAAGCATCAATGTGACGGAGCGACGAATTCAGGCATTATCGTTCCAGATCATTAATTGACGACGCACAAGCCGCGAAAGCTGGTTAGCCTTGCTCGCCAAAGCGACCGGCTGGAGTTCAGAAACTTGGTTCTCGATGTCAGGTTCGCGTCAGAATTTCGACAAACAAGTGTCAGTGCCACGCGGTAGCATCTAAACCAATGATCTCGACGTAATAACTATTCGCGTCTATCATTTCCCCATTCCCAACACGAGCGCCTCATGCACCAAACCCTGCACTTGATGATATCCCGTGGTTTTCCGCATCTGCGCCGCAAGGCCCTGGACGCGCTGCAGGTCAATCTTGGCTACAAGTGCAATCAGGCGTGCTTTCACTGCCACGTCAATGCCAGCCCGGACCGCAAGGAAATGATGTTGGGCGAGACGATTGATGAGGTCATTGCCTTCATGCGCGCGGCGAAGGTCACCACGCTTGACCTGACCGGTGGCGCGCCGGAGTTGAATGAACATTTCCGCCGGTTGGTGATTGCGGCGCGGGCAAGTGGTGTGCGGGTGATTGACCGTTGCAATCTCACCATCCTGGGCGAGCCCGGACACGAAGACCTCGCCGATTTTCTGGCGGCCCATGGCGTGGAAGTGAGCGCTTCGTTGCCATGCTACTCACAGGAGAACGTCGACAAACAGCGTGGCGAGGGTGTTTTCGAGAAATCTATCGAGGGCCTGAAAAAACTCAATGCGCTCGGTTATGGAAAATCAGGTACTGGCCTGATGCTCAATCTCGTCTTCAATCCGCAGGGCCCGAAGCTGCCGCCCCCGCAGGAAGCGCTGGAAGCCGATTACCATCGGTTGCTAAAGGAGAACTTCGGCATCGTCTTCAATCATCTTTTCACCATCACCAATATGCCGATCCAGCGTTTCGGTTCGACGCTGATTTCCAAAGGCCAGTTCGAGGGCTACATGGATTTGCTGGTGG
>JANMZU010000160.1:0-3291 GCA_031383585.1 Betaproteobacteria bacterium | reverse complement strand
CCTCAAGTCCGGCGGTACAAGACCGCCCATCACGAATAGGACTAAACTCAGCAGACCCTTACCTGTTATTTCCTCTCAGCTATGCGAGGCACCGATAGGCAGATATTCAATCTCCAAATTCATCAGCAAAACGGCGCAGCGCGATGAATCAAACGAAACTTTTGAGTTGGAGAGTCCTCACCTGCTTGAGGTAAAGCTGAATGGCTTGATGTGGGCTAAGGCGGGCGCGATGATCGCCTACCTGGGTGAAGTGAAGGTCACACGGCAAGGCATGCTGGATCATGGCATTGGTGGCCTGTTTAAAAAGGCGATCACCGGCGAAGGTATGTCACTGATGAAAATGCAGGGCCGGCGCCGCGTGTATTTGGCTGATCGCGGCAAGAAAATTCAAATCTTGCACCTCAACAACGTGACCATATGCGTCAACGGCAGCGATGTTTTGGCGCTCTAGCCTACACTTGACCACGATATCAAATTGCTGCGCTCGTTCGGTGGTGCAGCAGCAGGCAGGTTGTTTAACGTGCGGGTGAGCGGTGTGGGTCGCATTGCGATCGGCACGCATTACGAGCCACTGACCCGAACGCGACGGTTGCGTGTAGCGGCAATTTATCGCCGGACATTCTCACTGATGTCAGTTTGGGGACCCTATTTAGGCGAGGCAGCGGTGAATTGTTTCAGCTTAAGTTTGAAGCCAAAGACAACGAATCCGGCTGGATCGTGAAGCAACCGTATGAAGAATCACCAGCGGTAAGCGCCAGCAGTTAGGGCAGGCTTGCAGTGCGCAGAAGCCTTATTTCGGCGAAGCTTAAGCTTGCATTCAATGTTTACTGGGAAAGCGCCGCAGCATTGGCTGGAGATTTAGCACGCTAGATGGGCCCGGCGACCTCCCAGAATCTGCATCCCGCATCACCGGCTAGTGATGTACGCCATGCGCCCCATGCACGTGCCCGTGCGCAAGCTCTTCCGCCGATGCCGGCCGTACGTCTTTGACGACACATGAAAACAAAAGTCGCTCGCCTGCGAGCGGATGGTTGCCATCGATGACAACCTGCCCATCGGCAATGTCGGTGACGGTGTAAACGATCCAGCGATCATCCTCTTCACCGGGAGGCACACCTTCGAACTGCATGCCCACTGTGACGTTTGCTGGAAACACGCTTTGCGGCTCGACCCGGATTAGCGCTTCGTCATATTCGCCGAACGCGTCTTCAGGTTGCAGCGAGATGGAAAATTCGTCGTCCACTTGCTTTCCCGCAAGCCCCTGCTCGACCAGCGGGAAGATGCCGCCGTGGTCGCCGTGCAGATAAACCATCGTCTCCGATTCGTTACCTAGCGCGTTGCCGTCGCTGTCTTTCAGTTTTGCCTCGAGTGTAACAACCGCGTTTTGCTCAATGACCATGTATCTGCCTTACGATTTTCAGTACCGACGACACGTGCTCGCGTGGGTTCAATTCGCGCAGGATGTGCCGCACTGTGCCAGTCTTGTCGATTACAAAAGTTGCTCTGTGTACACCTTGTTGCGCTGCGCCACTTGCGCTGGTTTCCACCAGCACATCGTATTTTTTCATCACCTCGCAATCAGCGTCTGACAATAGCTGCAAGGAAATGCCATGTTTGTCGCGAAATTCCTCGTGAACCAGGCAATCATCGCGTGACACACCGAAGACGACCGTGTCGCAGTCTTCAAACGCGCCCTCGTGGTCAGAAAAATCAATCGCCTCCATGGTGCACACCGGTGTGCCATCGCGCGGATAAAAATAGAGCACGACGTTCTTCTTGCCGAGAAAACTGGAAAGCTGGATCATCTCCATACTTGCGTCGGGAAGTTCAAACGCGGGGGCCATAGAACCAACGTGTAACATTGCCGTCCAGTCGCTTTGATTGATTGCATTTTGTCGTTGATATTCGCGGTCAAATTTATTCTAACGCATTTTCTTTATTGCACCTCAATAGCTACCTTCAATGAATTTACGGCGGACGAAATCACAAACTGGAAATGCCGCGCAGGTTCCTCTGGAACTGCTTGGTGGAATCAGTGCAAGTGTATTTTTGCGCGACTACTGGCAAAAAAAACCACTCCTCATTCGCAACGCAATCAAAGCTTTTGTTGGTCCGCTGAGCAAAAATGAGGTGTTCACCCTCGCCCGGCGCGACGCTGCAGAAAGTCGTCTGGTCACAAGCTTTACCGACAGATGGCAATTGTTGCACGGGCCTTTTTCGGCAAGGGACTTTCGTTTTCCACCCGGAGTCATGTGGACGGTGCTCATACAAGATATTCAGCACTTCTCTTATGAGGCGCATGAGCTGCTTGCCAAATTCAACTTTATCCCACAAGCGAGAATCGATGACTTGATGGTGAGTTATGCCGTAGCTGGCGCAGGTGTCGGTCCGCATTTTGACACCTATGATGTATTTTTGCTTCAGGGCAGCGGAAGCCGCCGCTGGCAAATTTCACAGCAACGTGATCTTCGCCTGAAACCTGAACTGCCTCTGAAGATTTTGTCGCATTTCAAGCCGGCTCAGGAGTTTGTTCTCCAAACCGGCGATATGCTCTATCTGCCGCCGGGGGTTGCTCACAATGGAATTGCTGAATCAGAGTGTTTAACGTGGTCGGTCGGCTTTCGAGCGCCATCGAAGCAAGACTTGAGTTTGGCGTTCCTCGATTACGTGCGCGATTCGACCTCATTTACGGGTCTCTACGCCGACCTCGGTGTCCCACCGTCGCAGTATTGCGCGGAGATTGATGTAGCAATGCACCAGAGATTTTCTGATTTGCTCAAAGGCGTGCAGGCAGCAGCGAATGATCCAGCCATCGTGCGCAAATTTGTTGGTTGCTACTTGACCGACCCAAAGTTGCATGTTGTCTTCGACGCACCCGAAGTCGCCCTCTCTGCAAAAAAATTTGAACGCCTGCTGCAGAAACACGGCATCGAGCTGGATTTGAAAACGCGAATGTTGTACGACGACGAACACGTCTTTGTGAACGGAGAAGCGACGGCAGATATGCGCGGCTCGCGTCGGTTCCTTCAAGAATTGGCGAACCGGCGCATGCTTTCTGCAGCCAAATGCGCAGAATTGAAGCACGGCGCCGTGATGGAGTGGCTGTATCAATGCTACTGCGACGGCGCGCTGACGATCGCCCGCTACTGACTGACTGGATACCACGAAGTGGGAAACCCGATAGGAGACGCTATGTCCGAAAATGATTCGCAACCTGAAAAAGTATACCGATTGATGGAAACCAGAGCGGAGGCCCATAGCGCAATCGTTTCGGTAGTGGCACTGGCGCAA
>JANMZU010000139.1:0-2716 GCA_031383585.1 Betaproteobacteria bacterium | reverse complement strand
GTGAGGCCGCCGCGAAGCGCAGGATGGATATCCACACCTGAATACTCAACGCTGGCGACCAATTGATTGGTGATGATCAAGTCGTGCGTCTGCTCCCGTTCCCCGAGCGCATTCCAGAACAAGTGCTCGTTGTAAGGAGAGTCGTCTATTACCGGCTTGCCATCGGCGGCCTTCATCTTCATCAATAGCGCCAGCCCGTCGATGTGGGACTTCGCCAGTCGACGCTTCCACTCTCCCGGATCGGTATCGACCTTGACCAGGCCGATTTCCCGTGCTGCGAATTCGGCCCAATCTTTCAGCGGTGCCACCTGCTCGCTGATCGCTAGTTCGTATGCGGCCTCCAGCCTCGGTCGATCCACGCCACCCCTCTTGAAATCGACGATGAATTTCTTTCGCCAGGTATGCTTGGATGCTGGAATCGTTTTGAAATATTCGTCGATGGAAAATGTTTCAACGGGATCGAACTCAATTTCGAGTCCAAGTTGGGACTTGCTCGCTATTCGGACTGCTTCAAGAAAAGCCGAAATTTGCGCAGCAGAAAACTTCTCGAGACGTGGATTGACGACGTGCGCTGCTGAAAGTTGGATCACGCCGTCCCCAAGCTTGGGCAAGGCAACTGGCACCATCGAGACAGGGTATACGACACGTTCGCCGCATCCAGCGATTGATGCCAGCATAACCAGCATCACGCCGACGAGGCGAAGGCGACGTGTGAGTGTGGAATCGCCAGAAATGTAAATACCCTTGATGAGAAGTTTTACGAAACTTTGGGCTGATTCAATGATTGAGTGCTGGGGTGTGTTGCTGAATGGGGCAGACTGACTCACAAGAGTCATAGCGGTTGGACTCCCAACTCGCTCCGAAGCAGACATCTGTCGGCTTGCGCTGACATTCAACTGGCTCTTCCATTTGCTGACATTTTTGCTGATTTTCGAACAACAACCCAAATTGGCAGGGCGCCGCAAACCACCATACCAATGGCTACCCACGATAGCGGGGTTGTTGGTGCTAACGGCCTCTCTAATACCAAAACGATTACTGCGACTGGCAAGCAGATGCCGACGACAATCTTCTGCGCAAAAGTTAGCTCGCGGCGGGGCAATGCTGATGGCAGCTGCTCCATCCTTCGCTTTTCGACATCCGAGACAGAGACGCTTGCCGGGCAACCACACTTATGACAAACGTGCGTGCAAGCCTCGTTGGGCGACGCACATGCCGAGCAAGTCCACTTATATGCGATGGCCATAGCCCCTAGATTCTAAAGCTGCAAGCGAACCAATGCTGACGCTCAAGCTGTGGGGCCAGTTCGCCCAACGGAAGACGGCCGAACCGGGAGGATAGCTTGGAGACATGATTTTTAGCCTTCCGTTATCGATCGCTCAAGTCCGCTCGACGAAATATCGACAAATAGTCTGGTTCCATCTGCAAATTGAATGCCGACCTCGCTTGCTCGGGTCTCCAAACCAGCGATACGACTTTGCCTTGCAGAACTTTGGTTGCTGCATTTGCTGGTTGCTCTAGCTTCGTGAGTTCCATTGCCAGAATCTGAAAAATATATTTGGCTGATCTTGATTTTTTTGGCTAATCCAATGGCCTCCATCGAGAAAAGCCTACTGCCGCTCCTGATTTCGCGTATTCCATATGTACGCCACCGGCCTGTTGATTACAACCCATTTTGTAAATGTCGACCACAGGACTTCACTTCCTGCTGCCGGTTTTTTCGCAAATTGATAGCCGCTCACTGCAGCGTGGCAACAATTCAAACTCACATTGCGAGGTGTATGCACAGCTCCGCTTTTATCTTGTTACGATGTTGAAGCCCCATTCCCGGCGCAGCGTTAATGTGTTCATTGCTATAGTCGCGTTCAAACATGAGGATCTCAAATGCCAACCCAGCTCGAACGCGCCGAAACCTTCAGCCGCCTCCACATCAAAGGCGACCCCCTCATACTTTTTAATGTGTGGGATGCAGGCACTGCGCGCGTGGTTGCAGACGCAGGCGCAAAAGCGCTCGCCACCGGAAGCTGGTCGGTGGCGGCAGCGCACGGCTGCAGCGACGGGCAGGCATTATCGCTGCCGCTGGCAATTGAAAATCTTGCCCGCATCGTCGCGAACGTATCGCTTCCGGTGACAATCGACCTGGAAGCCGGATACGGAGACACGCCAGAGATTGTTGCCGACACCGTCACGCGCGCAATCGCGGCGGGCGCGATTGGCTTTAATCTGGAAGATCAAATCATCGGCGCTGCCGGTCTTTACTCGCTGGGTGATCAGTCATTGCGAATTGCGGCTGCGCGGGCAGCGGCGGATCACATCGGTATTCCGGCGTTCATCAATGCCAGGACGGATATCTTTTTGCAGGCTGGTGCTGAGCAGCACGATGATCGGCTCGGAAACGCCGCGCTGCACCGGGCGCTTGCTTACGCGGAAGCAGGTGCAAGCGGATTTTTTGCACCGGGGCTGGCCGATGAGAGATTGATCGGAAAACTGTGTGATGCATGTCCGCTGCCGGTCAATATTATGGTTATGTCAACGACGCCATCGGCAAAGCGCATGGCCGAGCTGGGAGTGGCGCGCATCAGTCACGGGCCGGGGCCATATCGGCAGATGATGCAAGCGTTGGCGGCTGCCGCGCGACTCGTCTACGCAAACTAGCGAGTAAGCGCTCTGCACGTTGGAAGCTTTCCCCCCAAATCGATAAATGACACGGCACAAC
>JANMZU010000136.1:0-4255 GCA_031383585.1 Betaproteobacteria bacterium | reverse complement strand
GCTCTGCACCGCGAGGCGAGGGAGGCAGCAGCCCTGCGGGTAGAGGTAACGACTCTGCGCGCATTGCTGGTAAAAGCAGAGGCAAAACCGCAGAAGTAAAACTACGCAAAAATACGGTTATGTGACGCTTGCGTTGGATCGCAGCGGCGGCGGTGGACGACACAGCAAGCGATCGGCAATCGGAAATCATCCGCGCAATTGATTGCGAGAGCGCCAGCAGATGTGGTATTTGGTCATTACGTCACGATGACAAATTGGCGGCCGCCGCACCGCAAGCAATGCGGGCTCCACCAATGCGCCGTCGATTAGAGCATATGGGCGACACCAGCACGCTCATCCTCCAACTCCTTGAGCGTAGCGTCCATCTTGTTCCTTGAAAACTCGTCAATCTCAAGATTCTTGATAACGGAATACTTGCCGCCGGAACAAGTAACCGGCACGCCATAGATTATGCCCTTTGGAATGCCGTAGCTGCCGTCAGATGGCACGCCCATCGTCACCCATTTGCCATTGGTACCCAACACCCAGTCACGGACGTGGTCAATTGCCGCATTCGCGGCCGATGCAGCGCTGGAAAGACCGCGCGCCTCGATAATCGCTGCGCCACGTTTGCCAACCGTTGGAATAAACGTATTTCTGTACCACTCTTCATCATTGATCTGCGCCGGCGCCGACGCGCCACCAATCGTGGCAAAACGATAGTCGGGGTACATCGTCGGCGAGTGATTCCCCCATACGATCAGCTTTTCGATCGATTCAACCTGTTTGCCTGACTTGGCCGCAAGTTGCGACAAAGCACGGTTGTGATCCAATCGCAGCATCGCGGTGAAATTTTCTGCGGGCAAGCCTGGTGCCGATTTCATCGCGATGTAGGCGTTCGTATTGGCGGGATTGCCGACGACCAATACCTTCACGTCACGCGAAGCGACGGCGTCCAATGCCTTGCCCTGTATAGTAAAAATTTTGCCGTTTGCTTCCAGCAAGTCTTTTCGCTCCATACCCGGCCCGCGGGGCCGTGCACCAACCAGCAAGGCGATGTCCGCGTACTCAAACGCCGTCATTGCATCTGAGTGCGCACTCATGCCATCCAGCAACGGAAAAGCACAGTCCTGCAGTTCCATCATGACGCCCTTCAACGCCTTTTGAGCCTTCTCGTCGGGGATCTCAAGCAACTGCAGAATGACTGGTTGCTGCTTTCCCAGCATTTCGCCCGAGGCGATGCGAAACAATAAGCTGTAGCCGATTTGGCCAGCAGCACCGGTCACAGCGACACGCACGGGATTTGTCATGAGAAGCTCCGATATATGTGGGGGGGGAATAGTTGACTGGCAATACAACAACGTGATTTTTTACGAAAAGTCAGCACCTATTATACAAAATCCATATCCACAACGACCCATCGTGCGGACGGGCTATTATTAATATTTTGGTCCGCACTACTGCGAGAGCCAATCACTGACCATTCTCAAACTTGGGCCGAGCACGGGCGAAGCTGCGACGGATAGGCTGTGCATGCTCGTGGGCGAAGGTGATAAAGTCACTGTCGAGGCGATGATCGCACAACGTTGGTATGGCGAATTTATTTGAACTCAATCTCCTGAACCGTAGTCGTACCTGCCAGATTGCCCGACTGAAGGCTTTAGCCGGGTTCGTACGTGTCAGCCGAGCATCCGGCGCAGAGTAATTTTGCGCCAGCTTGCAGACCCATCGAAATGAAAAACATGAAAGTACTTTTTGTCTGTACGGCCAACATTTGCCGTTCGCCAACTGCAGAAGCTGTGTTCCGCAAGCTCGTTGCAGATTCTCCGCTCGGCGATAGTCTCGAAATTGATTCTGCCGGTACGCACGACTACCACGTTGGCGCTCCAGCTGATCCGCGCGCAGTCGAGCATGCAGCCAAGCGTGCATACGATCTGCAGCATCTGCGCGCGCGACAAATATCCCCAGCCGACTTCGAAAAATTCGATTTTATCTTGGCGATGGATGACGCCAATATTGATCATTTGAAGGCAATGTGCCCTACCCGCCTATCAGAAAAAATCGAGCTCTTGCTCGACTATGGCGGCCCCGAAGATCAACGCGAAGTCCCGGATCCCTATCAAGGGCGGCCACGAGATTTCGAGCGTGCACTTGACTTGATAGAGGCTGCTTGTAACGGGCTGAAAGCCTATCTCCTTGACCTGCACCGTATGCGGGCCAAGTTCACGATCGGAGACACGAAACCCTGACCCGCGCGGCTTAGTGGTGGCGGTCCAGATAATACGAAATCCAGCCGAACGCCAGCAACACCATGAACAACATCGCATTAGCTGGAATCTGCAGATTGAAATCTACGCTCGAATGAATCAATATCGAGGTGACACCCATGATCGTCGCGAAGGAAAGCCCTCGCATGAGCGGGTCGCGTCGTCGAAATTGGGCAATGAGTGCAATACCCAGTGACCACGCGACGATGACTACAAGAATCGCGCTACCGATCAAACCGCTCTCAGCGGCGAACTGCACGAAGTCATTGTGGGCATAATTAAAGTAGGCCGATAGGTCACCACCGCGATATCGGGGGAAAGCCACGTACCAGCTCCCGGGACCGGCACCAAATAGCGGATAGTCGTAGATCAAGTCGATGCCGTACTTGGCTGGCTCTGCGCGGGTTTCCACCGACTCCGTTGTCTCGTTTGCGCTATGCAGCACCGCGGTCTGCTCAATTCTGTTGGCGAGTTTTTCCAAGCCGAACCATGAGCCGACAATAAACACATCGATCGCAATCAGACTCACCAACAAGATAACCGTGCCGCGCGTCGCGTGGCGTGACAGCGCCAGACCAAGCATTCCGGCGACAATCATGCTGGCAAAGAAAGCCGTGTTGCCCATCCGCGAATGGCTTGCTACGAGCGCGATAACCATTACACAGAGCATCAGGCGCAGCCTCATTTTCGGGCTGAAAATCCATTCGAGTACATGCTTCAAAAACTGCTTCCATGTTTGCGCTCTGGTGTCTCGTAATCCCGCAATCAGGAGGCCAATGCCGACCGCCAACGTCATTTCCAGAAAGCCGGCGAAATGATTAGGATTGGGGTACGTGGCGATGGCTCTGGAAGCATGCCCCAGTTTCGTGCCAAACCAAACATGCGTGTAATCGGTGAGGTGCATCATCAGGCCATATACTGATAAGGCAAGCGCGAATATGACCAGCACGTATCCCAGGCGCCGCGCCTGATCGCGACTATTGATCACCAGCAAAGTCATCGCGAAACTCAGGACATAGAGCAGACTCTTGAACCAGGAGACCCTGGACGCGTAGGGATCGACGGACAACATCATCAATGCGCTTCGCTCAAACCCAGCACCAACGAGCGCATGTGCTGCAGCCGCCTCGGGCGACAAAAGTGCGACCCAAGACTGCGGCATCGGCAAAACAAAAAGTGCCTGATAGATCAGCCAAATTGCGAGTAGCACAAGGAACCATCGGGCGCGGCGAAACGTTTCTGTCACCACCACCTTTTTCAAGGCGAAACAGATCAGCCAACATGCCGACAGGCCAAATGTCAGCACCTCCAGCAGTGACCATGCCCAAGGCCGATTGCTTCCAAGCGGAATTGGTGCCCAGACCAGAATAGCGGCCCATGACCAAAAGAAAAATCGGTCGTATGGAAATTCGCGGGTCTGGAAATGACGCGCCAAGGAACTATCCAGCCACTGACTTGCAGGCAGGTAATGGCGCCAGTTTTTCAAACTTGCAAACGTCTGCCAAGCGACCACGCTTCTGGGCGATTGTGATGATTTGGGCCGTATAGCGACGCACACCATTCTGTGCCAGCGTGAGAACCTGCGGACGCAGGTCAACAGGCATCTCCTCCCAAAGTGCAAACCCGAGATCGACGACTACGAATTGAACTTCCGGTTCCCACGGCCCCAGATTAATGGCATTTTGCAACGCCACATAGAGGTCGCTATCGATTTGCCCGAGGTAATACTTTGTCCATGCGCGATTGGCCCACGAGTATGGCGACGTGGGCCGCAAAACCACTGCCCGCGAATACTGTTCAAACGCTTGCGGCCATTGCCTCGTCACTGCACCAGGGCGCTCGGCCTCGCGCTTTTCCTGGACGTCAATTGTGTACGCGCCACCGAGGTGTTCCGCAATGGCGGGATTACCGGGATCCTGGCGTTGCGCCACCAGCAGTGACCATGCCCAAGGCCGATTGCTTCCAAGCGGAATTGGTGCCCAGACCAGAATAGCGGCCCATGACCAAAA
>JANMZU010000113.1:0-3451 GCA_031383585.1 Betaproteobacteria bacterium | reverse complement strand
TCGAGATCTGGAATCTCGTGTTTATGCAGTTCAACCGCGCGGTTGCCGATGGCCCGATGATTCCGCTGCCCAAACCATCCGTCGATACCGGCATGGGGCTGGAACGCTTGTCGGCGGTGCTGCAACACGTACACGCCAATTACGAAATAGATTTGTTTCAGGCGCTGATCAAGGCAGCGGCGCGTGAAACCAATACCAGCGATCTGGCCAATCCTAGTTTGCGGGTGATTGCCGACCATATCCGCGCCTGTTCATTTCTGGTTTGCGACGGTGTAATCCCTGAGAACGCCGGTCGCGGCTACGTGCTGCGCCGCATTGCGCGTCGCGCCATGCGGCACGGCTACAAGCTCGGCCAGAAACAACCGTTTTTCTACAAGCTCGTCGATGAATTGGCTCTGGTAATGGGCGATGCATTTCCGGAAATCGCCCAGTCGAAGGATCGCGTGAAGGCTGTATTGAAGCAGGAAGAAGAACGCTTCGGTGAAACGCTCGAGAAAGGCATGGAAATACTGGAGAGCGCCATGAACGCCGACGCCAAGCGCCTCGACGGCGATACGGCGTTCAAGCTTTCCGATACCTACGGTTTCCCGATCGATCTCACCGCAGACATCGGTCGGGAGCGCGGCTTTGAAGTCGATATGGCTGGCTTTGAAAAGGCCATGGCAGGGCAACAGGAGCGCTCGCGCGCCGGGTCGAAATTCAAGGCTGGCGCTGCGCTGACTTATAGCGGTTCCAAAACGCAATTTCGTGGCTATGACACGCTTTCCGAAGAGGGGCGGGTGGTTGCGCTGTATCGCGGTGGCGCAGCGGTTGATTGTCTGGCAGCGGGGGAAGAGGGCGTCGTGGTATTGGACAAGACGCCGTTCTACGCTGAGTCCGGTGGACAGGTCGGCGACAGCGGTGAACTCACCAAGGGCGGAACCTGCCTCACGCTGTTCCAGGTGCAGGATACGCAGAAGATTCAGGCGGATGTATTCGGGCACTACGGATCTGTGACCACCGGTGAACTCGCCGTTGGCGACACCGTTGCGGCCAACGTGGACACGCGCCAACGCCAACGCACCATGCGTCACCACTCGGTAACGCACATCATGCACAAGGCTTTGCACGAGGTGCTCGGTGCACATGTGCAGCAAAAAGGCTCGCTGGTCGATGCGGACAAGACGCGCTTTGACTTTGCCCACAATGCGCCCATGACGGCCGATGAAGTGTCGCGAGTTGAGATCATCGTCAACGCCGAGATTTTGAAGAACGAGGCAACACTATCGCGTGTGATGGCTATTGAGGACGCGCAGAAGTCGGGCGCAACCATGCTGTTCGGCGAGAAGTACGGCGATGTTGTTCGCGTGCTGGATATTGGCTCGTCGCGCGAGTTTTGCGGTGGTACCCATGTGGCGCGGACTGGCGATATTGGCCTGTTCAAGATTGTTGCTGAAGGCGGCGTCGCGGCCGGTGTGCGTCGTGTCGAGGCGGTCGCGGGCTCTGTTGCATTCGAGTATGTGCAAAACATGGAGAAACAACTCTCGCAAGCGGCGTCACTGCTGAAATCACAACCACTTGAGGTTTCGAACAAGATCGAGCAGATCGTCGAGAACGTCAAAGCGCTGGAGAAGCAGCTGGCGCAGTTTAAGTCCAAGCTGGCGGCCTCGCAGGGTGGCGACTTGGTTAGTCAGGCCATAGATGTGAACGGCGTGAAAGTACTCTCAGCGAAGCTTGAAGGTGGAGATGCCAAGACGCTGCGTGAGACGATGGATCAGCTCAAAGGCAAATTGAAATCCGCGGTGATCGTGCTGGCGGTCGCTGACGGCGCCAAAGTCAGTCTGGCTGCGGGTGTGACCAGTGACTTGATCGCGAAATTCAAGGCCGGTGATTTAGTCAATCATGTTGCGTTGCAGGTGGGCGGTAAAGGTGGCGGCAAGCCGGACATGGCGATGGCGGGTGGGACGGATGCAGCGGCGCTGCCGGCGGCGCTGGCGAGTGTCAGGGATTGGGTGGCGTCGAAGTAAGCTTGTTTTTCCGATCGTAGGGTGTAATGCACATTCAGGTAGCGTGGGTTGGCTACGAGCAGCAGATTTCTCGCTTTGCTCGAAATGACAGTGTTTTTGATTTTCGGTAACCCTCACTACTGTCATTTCGAACCGCAGGGAGAAATCTGCTTTTGGAAAAGACCTACTTTGTTTACCTGCTTGCCAGCAAGTCCCGAAAACTCTACGTTGGCGTGACCAACAACCTGGAGCGTCGTCTTTACGAGCATAAACATAAACTGGTTGAAGGTTTTACAAAGGCGTACAACATCGACCGCCTGGTGTTCTTTGAATCCACTTCCGATGTACGCGTAGCCGTCGAGCGCGAAAAGGAAATCAAGAAGTGGCGACGAGAGAAGAAAATCGCGCTAATTGAATCGATGAACGCGACTTGGGAAGATTTGAGTGAGGGCTGGACGTGAATGATCTAACCGTAAAAAGAAGTAGCAGATTTCTCGCTTTGCTCGAAATGACACTGTTGTTCATTTGCGGTGACTCCTATTACTGTCATTTCGAACCCGGTTTTATGGGTGAGAAATCTGCTTTTGTATTAAGTTAACCATGTTCGAAGTCTTCAAACATTGCCCCCGCTGCACCACTGAACTGATCGACCGCGAAATCCCGGACGATGGCGGCGTGCGGACGCGGCGTGCCTGTCCTGCGGAATCCTGCGGCTTTGTGCAGTGGCAGAATCCCACACCAGCCGTCGGTGCGTTGGTCGAGCACGAGGGGACGATTGTGCTTGCGCGTGGCGCGGGCTGGCCGGAAGGTGCGTTTGCACTGGTCACGGGATACCTCGAAAAGAATGAAGATCCGAAAATTGGCGTCGCCCGTGAAGTCAAGGAAGAGCTCAATCTCGACGTAATCGAGACAAACCTGATCGGCAACTACATTTTTGAGCGCAAGAACGAGATCATGCTTTGTTATCACGTCGTGACGACTGGCGAAATCCGCATGAGTCCAGAATTGATCGACTACCGCCGCTATCAGCCCCACGAACTGCGTCCTTGGCCGCGCGCGACGGGTTTTGCGGTTGCCGACTGGATGAAATCGCGTGGTCTTGAGGTCAAATTTATCGATCGACCTCCCATCAACATAACCGCCTCAGGCGACAAGAAGATCTGACATGGATGCAAAACGGGTGATGCCCGAAACTGTCGCTGCACAGGCGCTAGGCTGGGTCGATGACGCGACCAAGGCCATCTCACCGCCGATACATACGTCCAGTACTTATCTGCGAGATGAGGACAATCAATACCGCAATGGTCGTGTGTATGCCCGCGACCATAATCCGGCTTTCGATCAGGCCGAAGCCGTTCTGTGTGCGCTGGAGAAGGGCGAGCGCGCGGCTTTGTTCTCCTCTGGCATGGCGGCAGCAACAGCAACGTTTCTCGCACTGAAGCCCGGCAACCACGTCATCGCGCCGA